>CAJWOI010000086.1 GCA_913044255.1 uncultured Alphaproteobacteria bacterium | reverse complement strand
AATTGAAGCACGATAGAAACGGCCACCTTGGCGCATGGCTTGGCGGTAGGGAGAGTTTTTGTCGTAGTGAATCGGAGTTTTCTCAAAAATTGGAGTCGCAATCACACCTGGCTCAATAATGATGACCCGGAGTCCCATCGGTGCGACCTCAAGTGCCAATGATTCGCTGAAGGCTTCGATGGCGAATTTGGACGCACAGTACGCAGCCTGATTGACGACCGCAACACGGCCCAAAATAGATGATACATTGACGATAGAGCCGCGGCCTTGCGCGCGCATACTCGGCAGAACCGCTTGTGTGAGGTGTACTGGTCCCCAGTAGTTGGTTTCAAACAATAGTCGATGCTCATCCTCCGGATAAATTTCCATTGGGCAAGCATTTGATAGACCCGCGTTGTTAATCAGGATGTCGATATGTCCATCAGAATCAAGGATGTCAGCGACAACGTCGTCGATTGAAGAACGATCTGTTACGTCGAGTCTATGCATGACGATGGGTAGTTTTTCGGTTTCTATAGTTTCCTGTAGAGACCTTTTTTTCGTTAGATCACGCATGGTGGCATGTATACGAAAGCCATTCCGAGCCAGGTGGATGGCTGTGGCATAACCAATTCCTGTGCTGGTTCCAGTAATTAGGCAGTTATCCATGTTATCCACCGTCGATTTATTGGCGGGCATTATTTCTGCCAAGTTCTAGGGCTTTAGACGTGTGACGTGTGCTCATTTATCACGACCTTGTCCAGACAATGTCAAAGCAGAGGAATCCCTTAGGGAAATGAATGCGTCAATATCACGATATACCCGCGTAAATTCGGTTTGTCAGCATGCCGGAACGCGTCACACCACAAGAAACACCTAGCCTACCAGTTCTCTATATCTGGCCTCAACTCTACGAGAAATGACCACGCAGACCGATCTTGATGAGCAACGTGGTAGGCTTCTTCAGCGATTGCAGAAGGCTTGCAAAAAAACTCGTCTGGCTTATCCGCAGCGAATAAAGGACGTGTCCGTGGAGTGTCGATAGAAGCATCGATCAACAAGTAAGCGACATGGACACCCTTGGGCCCAAGGTCACGCGCCATCGCCTCTGCCAGAATTCGTTGTGCGGCTTTGGTTGGAGCGAAATATGCGAAGTTGGCTTTGCCGCGAAGGGAAGACGTATTGCCCGTGATGATGATCGCGCCTTCACCTTCTTCAATCATGGCCGGTGCCGTCGCGCGAGCAAGGTATAACAGCGATGTGGTATTTACTCGAAAATTGCGCTCCAGTCTGGTGGGGTCACTCTCTAGGAACTTACTTGCACCGCCGCCATCCAGGTTTCCGGATACCGCATTGTGAATTACCACGGACGGCGGGCCCATTTCTGCGGCGACACGGTCCGCCGTTTCAACTAATTGATCGAGGTTAGAAACGTCACAGACATAGCCGCGGGCGCCTTTGATTGAAGTCTCTAGGGTGGTGAGACGATCTTTATTACGAGCTAGCATGGCGACCCGGTAGCCGCCAAGAGCAAATCTTCGCGCACATTCTATACCGGTCCCTGGACCGACACCCGCTATCAGACAGACGCGCTCCTTCATCTCATTTCCTTTTCACGTTTGTTGTCACTTTTGACCAGTGGGAAAAAGTAAGCATGGGATTGGATCCCACGGTTGTGATTGATCTCACTTAAGTCAAAAGGATTCAAGTTTCTCCCGGTCAAAATTCATCCCGTGGCCGGGACGAGCAGGTGCGGTAGCAAACCCATCACGAATTTCGAGAGAATGTTCAATATAGGGGCCAAGACCGAAGCCATGCACTTCGAGATACGCACCATCACCATCTCGAACTCACTCATCACGCCGGAAGCCGCGGTACCAACGGGTTCAGGGAGCGGAAGTAGATATTAAATTACCCCGAACGTTTCAATATTTTTGGTCATGTGCTCTCTCTTCTGAGTGTTGGATGTGCATGGTATCGTGAGCCTTGTAGAGGTAGAGAGAGGGAACGGGTATGTCGCAACTAAGAATTTTTTGTTATATGCCAAGCCCAAGGGTTTGGAAAGCAATGATAGCAGCACGTCTTTGCGGTGTGGAGCTGGAGATTCGCAGTGTACCTCCCCCCAAACTTAAAGATTGGTTGTGGGATTTCGATGCCCGTCCCTTAACGGGACAGGAAAAGAAAAGCAATTTGAATGCATGTGCAGGTCACACGGGTTTCAAAGGAAACATATTGTACAAAACGGATGAGTTTCTGCGTGCCCATCCATTCGGGACGGTGCCGGCTGCTTTTTCCCCAGATGGGACGGTTGGCATATTCGAATCAAATAGCATTATGAGGGCAGTTGCACGGTTCGACAAAACAGGGTCCGGGATTTATGGGGACGATCCGTATACGGCTTCTCGGATTGATAGTTATCTGGATGCCAGCTTGGTTTTTGCGCGGGATTCGCAGATCTATATGCTTTCGCTTGCGGATAATGGAGTGACCCGCGCTATTTACGATAGTACAAGGAAGGCGTTCGACGTTTATATGTCAGCCATAGATCGAGCCATGAGATCGGGGGGTTCATTTCTTGTGGGAGGCCAATTGACATTGGCAGATATTTGTTTTGCTTGCGAGTTTGCGTTGTTTTTGCGTGAGGGAAAACGAAAAGAAGCTTTGTTCGATATCGGGCTCGAAGTCATCACCGCCACCTCTTCCGAGCGGTTTCCAAGGGCGTTTGGACATTTTCAGAAGCTTTGCCAGCACGAAGCATTTAGCCCTGAATTACACGCTTCCCTGTCCCCATGAATTAAGGCGGCGCACGCAAAACGGTTTCCGCATTCAAGTGGCGTTATTACCGAAGCAACGGGCCGTGTTTTGCGTGTTGCAATCTAGGCGTATCTGTGTCCTCCCACAGTGGTTACTGAGCCAACTCGAAATGGAAGCCTGCAATAATATTCTACGACGCTGTGCTGGGACGGGCGGAAAAGTCACTGTGCCAGCGGGAAATATTGGGGTACCGTGATTCGATTTCCATTTCGAAATTATTCGCCATATTAATCACGAAGAAACATGTGATATCGGCGATGCTAATGGCCGACCCTGCAACGAATTCATTGACTGCTAACTGTGGATCGAGTCGGCTGAGAAAAATATCCAGCATCTCTTTCCCGCGTTGGACCATTGCTGGAAGTTGCTCTAGATTGGTGCGAGTGCCAGGAACGACACGTCCTTTAAATAACGGAATATTGTTGCGGGTGGCATGCAAGGCGGGCATGAACCCATCAAGTTCAACGCGCCGGTTCCACATATCAATTATTGCGCGTTCCTCCGCCGTACACCCAAAAAAAGAAGGCTCTGGGTGAAGTTCTTCAAGATAACGGCAAACACTAATAGATTCTGCAATCACTGTGCCGTCATCAAGTTCCAGGAATGGGACGCAGTGAAAGGGGTTCATTGAGTTGAAAGGTTCCTTAAATTGCGCATCGTCACGCACGTTGAGTTCAACAACTGGAACCTCGATCCCCTTTTCGGAGATAAACATTCGGACACGTTTCGAATTGGCGGCGGGCCCAAAATCATAAAGCTTCATTGATACGACCTCCCTGCATTAAGTGTCAGTTGCTATAAGGCTAATTGGATACTATGGGCAAGCGTATTTTGCTCTGGGTCCAGTTCTTAAGCGGCGGCGTGTTTTTTGGTGCAACCTTCCAACCACTGACAGACGGCCGATCGAGCAGTATATTCTTTGATGTGATCGGATGAAATGGTGCGGGGTAGTGGCCGGAGCGCTCTGTGCTACACTAGGGCCTAGCTTTTGCAGCGCGTAGCTGTCGTAAGGACGCAAAAATGCGAAGTTTGGTACATTTTGAATCGGCAATCGAAGATCTAGTGTGTTTCGTGGAAGGGGCGGAACCGGAAGACGTCGTTGATGCGACATATGTAAAACTAAACGAAGGAGTGTCGCCAGTAGCCTTGCTGGAGGCCGCAGCGTTGGCAGTCAGCCGTTCAACGGATTTGCCGCAATCGCATCACGGCGGTCCGGTTCATCCAGTATCCGGTTTGTACGCAATTGAGCGCCTGGCAAAGCGCAATTCGGGCGCGGAAGCGTTCCTGCCAATTATTCAAATTGTTGCCCTCGCGAACAAGCATATTCAATCACCCGATATGGGCTCAACCGCAATGGCTGAGATAGAAACGTCCGACCTGGAGAAACTGGGTAAAGAGGATCTGTTGTCGGGTTTTAGCACTGCCATGGCGAAGCGGATAACTCCCGCGGCTGAACGGCACCTGGCGATGTTGCTCAAAGTGGCCACTCCTGGAGAGATCATGGAGGCAATGCTGCAAATAGCCATTCCAAGGAATGCCCTCGATGACCACTACTTTCTGTATACGGTGTATGCATTCCGTGCTCTAGACACGGTCGGGTGGGAACATGCTGAAGTTATTTTACGTCCGCCAGTAAGATTCCTTTGCCGTCACCCAATGTTGGAACACGGTGAGGGCGAACGTGGCAGAATCATCTCGGAAGGAATCACGCTGTATCGGAATTTTTCTGACCTCGACGACCTCATTAGAGACTATCTTTTGTTGGAGAAGGATCAAGACGTTGAGACGTCGGCAGATGAAACGGAATCTATCCGGGCATTAGCGGATCGCGTGTCGAACATTGAGCGGATTTCCGACACTTCCACACTTGTTGCTGGTGAATTGGCCGATGGATTGTCGTTAATGGGAACATTAGAGGGCCTCTCCGTCGGGGGTGCTCAGCGCTTTCTGCGTTCACATACTGGGAATCCTTTTGATGTACACTTGCATACGGGCATCAATGCGCGTCGATACTTGCTGTCTTTGTCCGGTCTGAGCTATCGCACTCGTCTCTTGATATTGTTATCTTGGGGACAGGGCTACGAGATAAGGCACCTTGATCGCACCCTGGTATGGACTCTGGGTGCGGAACGGGACGGACCGGAGAGGTCAGACGTTGATAGCCAAACCGAGCTTCTAGCCGCTATTGCCCTAAGTATTGAAAATCAAATACCTTTTGATCTTTCTACGTTGTCTGGGTCCATTGCAGAGCTCGTAGCACCGAAGAGCGTGTTGAATACTACCTCCCTTGCGCGGAAGTATGTCGGGTTGGGCTACGATCCTGCGGCATTTTTCGATTTGATGGCTGAGCAGGTATGTCGTGATGATCAATCGGAAATGCATGCATACAAAATGCAGCAAGCAGCGTACGAGGAGTTTTATGCCACACGCGAGGAGCTACGGGGTGTCCACCTAGTTGCCGCTGCGAAACACGCTGCAACAGTAGCTCGCCTCAACCCCAAGACTGTATATCCCAGGGCTAGGGCGTTGATTGCAGCCTGAGCCGAAATAAAGAATCATCAATCGCTGTAGCTGGCTGCCATTCGAATTCCTGCATCGAGCCGAATGACTTCACCATTGAGCATCTGATTTTCAACTATATGTCGCACTAGTTTAGCAAATTCTGCGGGTTGACCCACCCGCCGGGGCGATAGAACATCCTTTAGCATTTTGCTGGCCGCGCGTCTTTCAATGGTGCCGTACATGGGGGTGTCAAACGCGCCCGGCGCTATCGCAACAACCCTTATGTCGTGTTCTGCTAGGTCACGCGCCAACGGCAAAGTCATGCCCGCTACAGCTGCCTTGGAGGCTGCATACGCAACACTACCAACATTTCCATCAAAGCCTGCTACAGATGCGGTGTTAACGATTACGCCGCGATCTCCGTCCTTTTGCGCGTCAAGTTGTGCCATCAAGGTGGCCACTATACGCGTGCAATTAAACGTTCCCGTGAGATTTACACGAATAACCTCCTCAAACGTTGTTAGCTTGTGTGGTCCAGAACGCCTAACAATTCTTGCCATGGGTGCTATTCCAGCACAATTCACCAGGAGTCGTGTCGCACCATTTTTCTTATTTGCAGTTAGAAAGGCATTCGAGACTGAATGTTCATCGGCAACATCGCAGTGGACAAAGAGTCCCCCTAGTTCGGAAGCAAGGCGTTCTCCGGTATCGACGTTTATGTCGAAGATGGCGACCTTGGCTCCTGCTTGCGCCATTTCCCGACTGGTCGCCGCACCTAAACCGGATGCGCCGCCAGTCACCACGGCCGCCGCTCCATCAATTTTCATAACTACTCCTTGCCGGAATACACAAATTTCGCATTGAAATTGGCTGTGCGACCGGTAGACAGTGTGGCTTGCCAGCTGTTAACTGGCTGACCTGTGCTCCCAATATTTTACTAGGAGTTAAGATAGAAACATCCAGAATATTAAATTCCACAACACCGAGTGACTAAGCGTCTGTGGGATCGAAATATCGGATAATCGGGGGACCGTCGAGTTGTTCTGCGATTGCCGCTAAGGATCCATTTTCTGTTCTCCAGGCCAGGTATTGTTCGTAGCTAGCTCGGGTTCCCCACTGCTCGACGGCAACCAAGACGCTCGGGTCATCCTGATTTTGTACCAGTTTGATATCAATATTGCCGTCATACGCTCGAGTGTCAGGCAAAATTTCTTTGAACATAGATACCAAGCTCTCCGCCATACCTTGTTTTGCTTTTACTTCTAGGATGACCGTGACAGGCATGAGAATCTCCCATTCGTGGATTGCCAAACAGCGAAGATATCTTGGAATTGTCTGTTTTGTAATGCCATTTGACGTTTTTATGCAGATAATAATCGAGTTCGGAAGAAAGTGAGCGTTTTGTGCACATCCATCAAGTGGCAGCTATCTTTGGGTTTGTGCAGGTTCTACAAACTCCTCGTAGTTCTATGGTCATTTTTGTGACAAGGAAATCATTCTCGGCGACCCGATCCTTCAACCGAGTAGCAATGTCGTCGGACGACAATTCCTGGGTTGCTCCGCAATTCTCGCAAATTGTAAATATATTCCACGCTTCACTCTGGTGAGAACGCGTGCAGGCCAAAAATGCGTTTTGACTTTCAAGGCGGTGCACGAGTCCTTCGTCTATCAATCGTTTCAGGGCGCGATAGACCGTTGGCGGTGCCCAAACGCTACCCGTGCGTACACGATCAATGACTTCATATGCCGTAAGTGGACCACTTTCCGCTTTCAGAATGTCAAAAACGAGTTGTTGATTCGCCGAAAGTTTTGATAATCCCTTGGTCACAGAGTGTGTCATGAGTTTCCAGAGAGGCCTCCGATTTTGAAGGCAAGCCGCATTTTTGCTTGGTTAAACTGAAGATGCCAAGTTTAATCTCCGTGGGGCTTTTCGTCTACGGACTTTGGGGCCATGCTGCGCAACTTATACATACCTCATCCTTTGGCGCGAGGGGGCGTTAGGAAGAAAGAAGCAGCCGCAATTTTTGCAGGGCGACTTCTGCATCCTCTCCATACTTAATAGTGCCTTGCAGAATACCGTCTTCGCGTAAAAGAAAAATAGATGCCGTATGATCCATTGTATAATCCCCACCCTCTAACGGGACACGTTTCGTGAAGACGTGCCAGCTTTTCGTCAATTTATCGATATCACCAGGGTCTCCAGTAACGCCTGTAATCCTATTTGTGAATTTGTGTATGTAGGCCTGTAACATCTGAGGTGTATCGCGTGTAGGATCCACACTAATGAAGAAGACCTTGAGGCGTTTGCCGTCGGCGCCTAACTGATTAAGCCAAACAGTGAGGTTATGGAGGGTGGTCGGGCAAACCTCTGGACAATGAGTAAAACCAAAAAACACGATCGCCGGGTGCCCCTCCATGGCTTTCTCACTAATCGAGGCACCGTCGTGATCAATTAGCTGAAACGGAGCGCCGATCCCACTACTTTGGGTTGATATGCCCACGGTTTCTTCGTTGCTCCTCTCGTCAAGAAGTACGCTCGCCACCGCAACACTCAGAATTGCAAGTATCGCCCATACGATGTATCGCAAGATTCTCAACATGATATGCTCTTTCCTAGCCTCCCCCCGGGCCCCCGATCGGCGCACGCAAACAAAGCGAATCATTTTTAAAAGCCGTATAATTCATACTTCTCAAAGTTTTGATAGGTTTCTGTTGAGTTTCTATATTTTCAATGAATAGGATGAACTGGGTGATTGCTCTCTACATTGAGAAAATGCCAGACTTGGTGAACAACGATTCCCGGTTGGTATGGCGGGGTCGCTTTTTGAGTACGGCGTTTCTTCTGCAGAGCGATTCCACACCTTATTACGTCCAAATTGAACGCGGTCGGATCGAAAACATCCAAAGAGGGCCAGTTTTCCCCCGGCCTTGGTCCTTCTCCGTAAAGGCCCCAGAGGATGCATGGCTGAAACACTGGGAGACTTTCCCAGAGCCGGGTTGGCACGACATCTTCGCTATGGCAAAAATTGGCGAGGCTGAAATAGAAGGTGACTTACACCCGATGATGGCGAATCTCCGTTATGTAAAGGAGGTTTTGTCCTCCCCTCGCGCGATTGCAGGACCGGGTCATGAGTGCTGAACACATTGCTGATGTCGAACCAATTGTTGGTCGTTACATTCATCTGCAGTTGGGGGGGCGGGACCATCGCGTGTACTTCGAGGAAAGTATTGCAATCGGAGAACCCAGCATTCCCCTTGTGTGTTTACACACGGCGGGTGCGGATGGCAGACAGTTCCGGTATCTCATGACGGACCGAGATGTCACCTGTAATTTCCAGGTGATTGCGTTTGATTTGCCGTGGCACGGCAAAAGTTCGCCTCCAAAAGGTTATCAGGATGAAGAGTATCGCCTTACTACCGATGACTATGTTGAGGCCATTATGGTGTTTTGTCGGCGTTTAGGTTTGGACCGTCCCGTCATAATGGGGTGCTCAATGGGAGGCAGAGTCGTGTTGGAGCTTGCTTTGAAGTACCCGAACGATTTCCGTGCGGTGATAGGTTTGGAGACCTCAGATTATCAGGATCCCTGGTATGATACGGAATGGTTGCATAGGCCAGACGTCCATGGCGGTGAAGTCTGTGCCGCATTGATTTCCGGATTAATTGCTCCGCAAAGCCCAGATGAATACCGTTGGGAGACGTTGTGGGGTTATCTATCCTCGGGGCCCGGAATCTTTAAAGGGGATTTATATTTTTATCGGCAGGACAGCGACTACAGAGACCGTTCTCTAAAAATTGACACAGGTCGCTGTCCGGTGTTTCTTTTAACTGGGGAATACGACTTTTCTTGTACACCGGAGGACACTGAGCGAACAGGCCGCGCGATTATTGGTTCGGAAGTAACTATTATGAAAAATTTGGGACATTTCCCGATGTCAGAAAATCCGACGCAATTTCGAAACTATTTAATTCCCGTTCTTCAAAAGATCATAGCCATTTGAAGACGAGAATTGGCTGTGGAGGCGTCGAAATCATCTGAAATAGGCGATTTCGACATGGTTTTCTTCTGTTAAAAGTGTTGGGGAGTTGGCATTGTGCAAGAGCTCCTGGTGTGCAAATTGAACGTGGCACTACAAAATG
>CAJWOI010000085.1 GCA_913044255.1 uncultured Alphaproteobacteria bacterium | reverse complement strand
GGCCCGCAAGGCGATGTCTATCGCGGCGAGTATTTGTTTTTACACGAACGAAAATGTGATTGTGGAAGCGATCCAAACTTCAGGTGACCAGTCGTGACAGCGTTTACACCACGTGAAATTGTTTCCGAGCTGGATAGGTTCATTGTGGGACAAGAGGATGCGAAACGGGCAGTTGCAATAGCTTTACGTAATCGATGGAGACGTCAGCAACTGTCGGATGACTTGCGTGAAGAAGTGCTGCCAAAGAATATTTTGATGATAGGCCCCACTGGTGTGGGGAAAACCGAAATAGCCAGAAGAGTTGCAAGATTAGCCCAAGCCCCCTTTATAAAAGTTGAGGCGACAAAATTCACAGAAGTGGGCTATGTGGGAAGAGACGTAGAATCGATTGTCCGTGACCTCGTCGAGGTCGCACTTAATATGGCTCGCGAACGCATGCGTAAGGAAGTGGAGGCTCGTGCGCACGGCCTTGCTGAGGAGCGGGTCTTAGACGCTCTGGTTGGTGACAAGTCCGGCGATGATACTCGCCAGAAATTTCGAAAAATGCTTCGTGACGGTGACCTCGACGACCGCGAGATAGCTCTGGAAGTGCAAGAGTCGAATATCCCCGGCATGCCGACTTTCGATGTACCAGGAATGCCTGGTGCGCAGATGGGCATGATTAACCTCAATGAAATGTTAGGAAAAGCCTTAGGTGGCCGAACGCAAGAGAAGAAATTGTCGGTAGCCAACAGTTATGAAGTTCTAATCGCAGAGGAAAGTGACAAGCTGCTTGATGAAGACAAACTGCTGCGCGAAGCACTAAGTGCTGTCGAGGATACTGGGATCGTATTTCTCGATGAGCTGGATAAAATTTGTGCCCGCTCCGAACGCATGGGTGCGGAAGTGAGCCGCGAGGGTGTGCAACGTGATTTGCTGCCCCTGATTGAAGGGACAGTAGTCGCCACGAAACATGGCCAGGTTCGGACGGACCATATTCTGTTCATTGCGTCAGGAGCATTCCACACTGCCAAACCGTCTGATTTACTGCCGGAACTGCAGGGCCGGCTGCCTATCAGAGTGGAATTAAGACCCTTGGATCGGGACGATTTAGTACGCATCCTTAAAGAACCCGAAAATAGCCTACCACGTCAATATTCAGCACTGATGGCCACCGAGGAAGTAACCCTCAATTTCACTGAACCGGGCATAGATGCCATAGCAACACTAGCCAATGAAGTGAATCTAGGGGTGGAAAATATCGGTGCCCGGCGTCTTCATACCGTGATGGAGCGCCTCCTTGAGGAGATCAGTTTCAGCGCAACAGACAAGGCCGGATCAACTCTCATAGTCGACGACAAATTCGTCCAAGAGAATATAGGAAATCTGGTCCGGGATGCGGACCTCAGTAAGTTCATCCTCTAATTAGTGTAGGCGCCAACGAGCTTGGTTGGGTAGTACTGTCGTTTCCTCAACTAACGTTGCTTCCGCAGCAACACGTAGACTGCTCCGTCACCGCCATGCTGCGGCCGAGCGCCCTGGATCGCAAGAACACGGGCTTTGTTCACTGATTCATTAAGCCAGCGTGGTACCATAGCCTTAAGAACACCACCGTGCTCACGTCGCGTCCCTTTCCCGGTAATCACGAGAAGACAGCGGTGGCCCTCAGATTGTGCTCTCTCCAGCGCAACGCTAAGTGCCGTATGTGCTTCTGGCTGGGTCATCCCATGAAGATCTAACCGTGCTTCAATGGGAATTTGCCCGCGTCTCAATTTCTGTGCCGTCCGCTTATCAAGGCCAACTCCAACCGGTATCTCAGACGGCTTCGTTGGATGTGTTTTAACTATAGGCACCGAATCTGTCGCTTTGCCGTGTTCTGATCCCTTCGGCCTCGGTGGAAACGGAGGTTCTGTATCCGCACGGTAAATTCGACCTGGCAGGACTACATCACGTTTTGTTACTTCCCTCCAAAGCTCTATCTCTTCTCCACTTAAGCCTTTGGACGAGCGCGACTTCGGATCATTTGCTTGCGTCATCGGCCCTCACCGGATACCCGCCGTACCATTTAATCCTGAGAAATAAAACAGAGCACTCGTGGAAAATTTCCGATATATGGCACATCTTATAAACTGTAAAGCAAAATTTGTTCTGGCGGCCACTTCGATAAAACGAAAAACATAGCCAGCCATTGAGGCGCCCAGCTTCCATGTTGCAGGGACCGTGGCGCACGTCTCAAGTAGGTTAGGAGTCTACGGCAAGAGGCTCTCAACCTCTTGTGCCGCACTCGTCGAAACACGATAAACACCTGTTCCCAAGCGCAACAACGTAATTACTCGTTTTCGGCGCGACCCCGCGGCAATAGAAGATAATAACGTCCCTCATGTTTCATGCGGCCAGCTACTTCAGCCGCGTCTGGGCCTGCGCCCCAGAAAACGTCCCCTCTCACGGCACCCTGGATTGCGCCACCTGTATCCTGCGTAATCATCAAACGCCTCAAAACCTCATCCCCACCCTTTACTGCCGGCGCCTTTGTTTCGACCCACATCGGCACCCCGAGAGGGATAAAGCGATTGTCAACAGCGAGAGACCGGCGTGGTGTCAATATCACATTTTGGGCGCCGATTGGCCCATCTTGGTCGACTATACGGAAGAATATGTACGAGGCATTACGGTTGAGCATGTCACTAGCTTGACTGGGATGCATCTCCAACCAAGCCCGAATAGACTGCATTGACACCGCATCGGGCGTAAGCGCTCCATCATTAATCAGCTCTCGCCCTATAGATGTGTACGGATGTCCGTTCTGGCCATCGTAGCCCAACCGCGTTGACACACCGTCCGGCAGTACAATGCGGCCAGAGCCCTGGACATGCATGAAAAACGCGTCAATCGGATCGTCCACCCACATTATTTCCAGCCCAATGCCGTCAAGCGCCCCTGAGGCGATCTCGGCTCTGCTCGCATAAGGCCTGAGTCTGCCGCCTATCACTCGCCCAAAAATCCTATCTCCAGCCCAGCGGTCGCGGAAATCACCCAGCCTGACATGGACAAGATCTGCCGGACTCGCCAGAAGTGGCGTTTTGTATTGGGTGTCCGGCGTCAGTGAGCCACGCAAGGTGGGCTCATAATAACCGGTAAAAAGGCCTCTTTCGTCACCATTGTACGTGACCAAAAATGGTTGAAACCAAGCCTCAAAAAAAGCCCGAGAATCCGCGTGATCTTGGTCATTGATCGACTCTGAAGCAGCACACGCCTCCTTCCAATCCCTTGCATGTCCGCCGATCGCATCAGGACCGATAGAGCGCGTCTCGGGCAACCTCTCCATTACGGCACACGACCGACGCAAAGCCGTTAGTGCCCGACCTTGAAAATCTAATTTCCAACCCTCAAGTTGGCCATACCCAGACTTTGAAAGCCCCAACCTCTGCTCAACCGGTGCCGGCGCTAACCAGAAAGCCAGGATCAGTGAGCCGAAGGCAGATATCGCGAGACACATGAGTATCCCGGCCACTATCTTTTGTTCGCTTTTCAATGGCACCCGCTAAAAAAGCTGTGCACGCTCAGGAAATTAGTCACCGGCGCGGGTTTCAACTAACCGCCAATTAGGATTATTCGATCCGGTATCGCGCCCAAAAGTCCAGATATCTTCGATCGTAGACACTTGAGACGCATCGCCTGCAACCACGTCATCCGCCTCATTATGGGTCACATTTACTTGCTCACTAACAAACTTAACAGTAACACGCGCGACATCCCCCACCATTTTTGCGTCTATGATATCCGTTAAGATAATAGACACCAAAGTAGTCTCGAGACGTTCCCCCGCGTCCTCCCGTCGTTCTATCTCATGGGCGAAATTTTGATAGGTAATGTCATCCAGTAAGTCTTGCAGTTGACCCCTTTCACCCTTTGCAAAGGCACCAAGTACTATTTCGAAGGCGGCCCTGGCCCCCTCTAAAAACGCACTCTCATCAAATAGAGGATCAGCCGTTCTTACCTGGCTCAGCCCGGAGCCACTCCCTGGCCTCTCCTCAGCACCTAGCTTGTCGGAGCCACCGCCGGGGGCCGGCATTTTCACAACGGTGTCTTGAGTCTCTTTATTGCCACCCAGAAACTGAGGCGGTTGCTCGTTACCGGTGCGCCGCCCCAGCGCTCGGCGGAGCCGAAGGAGCAGAAATCCCGCAACCATTGCGAATATCAAAATGTCTAAAAACTGTAAGCCGTTATTCATAGTAACGTCGATCTATTCGACTAGGGTTCGTTAAAACACAGAGATCCACCGAGCAAACAAAACCTTAATGCGTTGTCGGCGCTGGGTCCAGCACCGACAATACTCATCGTCACGTTCACATGGGGCTTGCTCCCCCACGAGACAAGCCCCCCGCCACCAGAAGCTCGCCCCTTGATCTCGGGAACATACGCTGTTGTCACCTGGCTTTATACATGATAGCGAGCACTTGCCTATGCTAGGCGACGGAGCTACCCATGCCGAACAAGTCGGAGCCCCCACAAAAGTCCTCAGACGGCACCGTTGCGTCTGCTGATCAAACCAGCGAGCGACCACAAATCCGGGTCCGCGGTCAATATGTCAAGGATTTGTCCTTTGAAAATCCCAACGCCGGTAAGCAATTCGGGAACGACAGCGCCCCTAAGATTGACATTTCAGTTTCCGTTAACGGGCGAGGTCAATCGGATAACAATCACGAAATTGAATTGCACATCTCTGCCAAGGCCACTGTAGGAGAGGAGTTAAAATTTTTGGTTGAGCTGGTGTATGCCGGTGTGTTCGCGATCACTGGGATCCCCACCGATAAACTTGAACCCGTAGTGTTGATTGAATGCCCAAGAATATTGTTTCCCTTTGCACGACGTATCGTGGCGGATTGTTGCCGTGATGGTGGTTACCCTGCATTGATGCTCGAGCCGATCGATTTTGCTCAGATGTACATGCAGCGGAAATCGCAGGCCCGCGATGCCCAAACTCGTCCGGAGAAAACAAATTAGAACGGAATAATTGTGCTTATTTGGCTATGGCCTAGCGATCCATGGCACGAATCGCTGGTCCTATATATCCCAGAGGGGCTTACTCAATTTTGACACAAGCATCCTATGTTTCTTTATCTCGTCTTCACTCGCAGAGTGCTTACGGGGGGCACGATGAGTGCGCGGAGGGGCCACTAAACTAGTGCCGCGATTCTGGTTGTCTGCAGTTAGCCCTAGCGCTGGTTGGCGCGCATCGATTAACTCCACGTAAACTTGCGCCAACAAATCAGCATCCAATAACGCACCATGCTTATCCCGCATGGAGTTATCAATTGAAAACCTCTTGCACAAAGCATCTAAGCTAGCAAGCGCACCCGGAAATTTGCGGCGAGCTAGACCAACCGTATCTATCGCCCGATCGGGCGCGATGATTGGCAAATTAACCAGTGCTAGCTCCGTATTGATAAAACGAAGGTCAAACTCTGCGTTATGGATGACAAGTTTATCACTGCCTAGAAAACCTAGAAATTCGGCCGCCCCATCGCTGAAACTGGGTTGATCTTGAAGATCTTTCCAGGTCAGGCCATGAATTGCCGTGGCTTCAGATGGAACTTCGCGCTCTGGATTGAAGTAGCTATGGAATTGTCGGCCACTAGGCAAATGGTTGATCAATTCTACACAACCAATTTCAATAATCCGGTGACCTTCCTCGGGTTTAAGGCCGGTTGTTTCAGTATCAAGAACAACTTCGCGCAAGAGACCGCCTCCTTGACCGAGCGAATCTTTGCCTACGAGTACTAGCTACAATAGTTTTCAAAATTCTACGAATTGCTACCAAGACTGCCCTTTTCCCAGTTCCAGTGGAAATCACGAAGTCGGCGCGTCGACGTTTAATTCTGTCCGGTATCTGCTGGGCTATTATAGCATCTAATTTACCCTCACTCATGTTGGGCCTAGCCATGGCTCTTTGCCGTTGCAAGAAACCCGGAGCACTCACCACAACCACAACATCACAACGATGCTCCCCACCTGTCTCAAACAACAACGGTACATCTACTACGACCATGGCCACTCGGGAGGCGCACGCTCTACTTAGAAACCGACTCCGAGCATTAGCGACCAAAGGATGTAGGATTCCCTCAAGAGCTTGAAGACCCGAGCTATTCGCGAAGATATGCTCCCCTAGAACTTGGCGATCGATCACTTCCCCTCGCATTGCACTGGGAAACGCCGCGCCAACCGCTGCCACCGCTAGACCGCCTTCTTCAATTAGTCTATGGACCTCCGCATCGGCATCGAAAACAGGCACGCGAAGCCGCCGGAACATCTGCGCCGTTACGCTTTTGCCCATAGCGATGGAACCAGTAAGACCGATAACCAAAGGCTGACTATGTGTCACTCACACTCCCTAAAACATGGGCTCTGAGCGCCGGTGTGACTGCCGGTTCTCGCCCGAACCACGCAGTAAAACCAGGTCGTGCCTGATGCAACAGCATACCCAGTCCATCCACCACAATATTACCCCGCTCCTGGGCCGACTGCAGCAAAGGGGTCATAAGCGGCGTGTAGACAATGTCCGAAACGACCGCCAAACGGGGCAATTTGGTTAACGGCATGTTCAGCGGCGGCTCTCCCCGCATACCCAGGTTAGTTGTATTTACCAGCAAGCCGACCCCTTCGGCAGCTTGAGCACGATCGTCCCAGCCGACAGGAATTATCGCCTCTCCTACTTCCTGAGCCATCGTCTGGCCACGGCACCGCGTGCGGTTACACACTCGGATTTCACGCACACCAACGCCCATCAACCCAGCACACACCGCGCGCGCCGCACCTCCCGCACCTAACACAAGAACTGGTCGTACAGGTCGCCACTTACGCGCGCCGGCTTGCAAATTCTCAATGAATCCAAAAGCATCGGTGTTACTGCCTACAAGCTTCCCCCTTTTATCAATGCTTATAGTATTCACCGCTCCAATGCGTTTTGCGAACTTGTCAGCTTTGTCCACCAAGGCTAGGGCGTGTTCTTTGTGAGGGAGAGTTATGTTAACACCTTTGAACCCGAGGGCAGGTAGCGCCAACAAGGCACGTGAGAAGTCCTCAGGTTTGACGGCCAACGGCACGTAGGCCCCGTCTATACCGAGTTCATTTAACCAAAAACCTTGCAACCTCGGTGATAGTGAATGCGCTATTGGCCAACCAATCACTCCCGCTAAAGCGGCCGCTCCAGAAATCATCATTCTTCTATCGCCCCATGTTCCCGGAGAAAGTTCAACAGCGCTATCAAGGGCATGCCGAGAATATCATAATACTCGCCGTTTATTCTTGAGAATAGTTGGACTCCCAGACCTTCCAATCTGTAGCCTCCTACCGCATTGCACACCTGCTCTTTTTCCGTCTCTACGTACCGATCCAAAAACTCGTCAGAGAAGCGTCGCATTACAAGCTCCGAAATGACGCTGAAACGCCAAATCACTGCTCCTCCACGGGCCACCGAAACTGCAGTCAACAATTCATGGCTCCGACCACGAAGCAAGCAAAGTTGTTCCCGTGCCGAGGTCAAATCGCTCGGTTTGTCTAACCAGGTATCACCGCATACAAGCATCTGATCGCCACCAATGACCAACGCTTCGGGGTATCCCAGCGAGACCTGAGATGACTTAAGATCTGATAGAGCTTGTGCGGTATCCAACGCCGAACGATTCGCAGAGTGCATAGAGTGTTTTACGGATTCTTCATCAATTTGAGCAGCATGAATAGAGAAGCCAACTCCAGCCCCCTTTAAAATCGCTGCCCTGGTGGCGCTCGCCGACGCAAGCACAACGGGTAGCTTTTGGCGGTAATCGTTGGCGATAATCATCAAAAGTCAAGGGCTCTCAGCAAGCGCTCTATTCCGGTAGAGGGCTAATACGGCAGCCGCCGTCTCCTCTATTGAGCGGCGTGTCACATCAATGATGGGCCAATTTCGTGATGCAAAGAAATGTCGAGCTTCATTGAGTTCATCCCGCACCGACTCTAAATTCACGTAGCTCTCCAAGCCAGGCTCATTCATTTGGCGCAGCCTATTCCTCCTAACCTGTACCAATCGCTCGGGACTCGTCATCAAACTGACGACTAATGATTTTTCTGCAGATAACACCTCAGCCGGGAACGGCTGGCTCATAATGAAGGGCACGTTTGCGGCCTTAAGGCCGCGATTGGCAAGGTAAAAACAGGTTGGCGTCTTCGATGTTCGAGAAACGCCGGTAAGAATCACGTCCGCACTCTCTATATCATGCAACGACTGTCCATCATCATGACCCAAAACAAATTGCATCGCCTCAATACGCTGAAAATACTCTTCATCAAGTTCATGTTGGCCACCGGGACGGTGCTGGACTGCCCGAGTCAGAAAACCACTCAGGGCCCCCATCACAGGCTCAAGAACCGGCACACACGGAACAGAGATAGCTCGGCAGTGCTTTTGCAGCACTTCCTCTAATTCGGGCTTAACAAGGGTATATAACACGATCCCTCGGTATTCCTGTATCGCTGCTAGTAGCTTCTCTATTTGGCTTCGGCTCCGCACCAACGACCAGTTGTGCTCCACTACATCTATACCATCGAACTGCGCTAGTGCTGCTCGCGCGACTGTGCTGACAGTCTCACCTGTAGAGTCCGAAATGAGGTGAAGATGAAAAGTTCTCATTTTCAGCACTACTTGAGGAGGTCTGTTAGCAACGGCAGTATTTTACATGAATAGCTTGGGGATAACGCCCAACTCTCAAAAGTAGTTCTTATCTGTTCCACTACAATACACTCAAAACACAGGGATTTACTAACTCAAAGCCATACCGCCACGAAATATGTTAAAGCCGTGTCCTCGCATTTTATCCACATTTATCCCTAGGTTTATTCCGATATTAACAACGTTAAAGCACTATGAAACACAGTCTTGTAGCCTTTATGCACGTAATTTTAATGGATGCGAATGCATGCTAAAGAATTTTTCGGATTTTCAAAAATTATGGGGAAAAAAAACAATCCACGCTTCTCCTAGTTTCAACAACTAACTACAACATATATATAAGACTCTATTATGTTATTAATGGAGTAAAAAAATAGTCCCTTCTCAGTCCAATTCCACCAAAAAGAAAAAACCACTTCTCCGTTCTTTCAACGGGGAACAGCAACTAATTCCGCCAATCTGGTTAATGCGGCAAGCCGGTCGCTACCTACCAGAGTACAGAATACTACGTGAAAAAGCCGGGAACTTTCTAAACCTCTGCTATAATCCAAAACTTGCTGCAAAAGTAACATTACAACCTGTTGAACGATTTGGCTTTGACGCGGCAATATTGTTTTCTGATATTCTTGTGGTTCCCCAGGCTCTTGGTCAGGAAGTCAAATTTGTGGACGGTGACGGGCCGTGCTTAAGAGCTATACGCAGCCAGCAAGATTTAAATAAGCTGTTCGACAGGATAAAACTGGATCGACTTTCACCAGTTTATGAAACAGTGTCCCTGG
>CAJWOI010000084.1 GCA_913044255.1 uncultured Alphaproteobacteria bacterium | reverse complement strand
TAATTTTCCTTCCCAGCACCTCATCATTACACAGGATCATCCCACCGCGAGGGCCACGCAAAGTCTTATGTGTCGTGGTAGTAACAACATGTGCGTGCGGAAACGGATCCGGATGCATGCCACCGGCAACCAAACCAGCAAAATGAGCCATGTCCACCATTAAGGCTGCCCCTACAGAGTCAGCAACAGCACGAAACTGCTGAAAATCTATGACCCTGGGATAAGCTGAGCCTCCGGCTATGATCAATTTTGGCTGGTGTTGTTTTGCCAGCGCTCGTAACTCCGAATAGTCAATCTCTCCGTTATTCCGCGAAACACCGTATTGGACCGCGTTAAACCATTTACCGGATTGGTTTGGTTTTGCTCCGTGCGTGAGATGACCACCAGCGGCCAGTGACATTCCTAGCATGGTGTCTCCTGGGGCCATCAACGCCATCATAACTGCCTGATTAGCTTGACTCCCTGAATGGGGTTGTACGTTGGCGAAAGAGCAAGCAAATAATCCCCGAGCACGCTCGATAGCAAGTTCCTCTACAATATCTACCTGGGCACATCCGCCGTAATAACGCCGGCCGGGATATCCTTCAGCATATTTGTTGGTTAACAAGGAACCTTGTGCCGCCAATACTGCCTCGCTCACTACGTTCTCCGAGGCTATTAGCTCGATCCCATCACATAGCCGGCTGAACTCTCCATTGATGGCGCTGAACACGGCTGGGTCTTGTTTGAATAACCCAGAATTTGGCTCACCCGTCCCATCAAGTTCCCTACGTAAGGCAGATGACATCATAAAACTTCCAGTTTTTGATCTTTACATATTAACAAGTGGTATTGTTTCCTACACTTACCATGGTATTTATCATTGCAACACGTCGCTCATGGCGTCCTCCGCCTTCAAATTCTGTATCTAAAAACGCGCGTAAACAAGATTTTGCCGTTTTCTCGTCGATTATCCGTGCCCCAAGGGCCAATACGTTTGCATCGTTATGCTTTCGGCTGAGGCGTGCAGTCTCTGCATTATGGCACAACGCGGCGCGGACTCCTGGGTGGCGATTGGCGGCGATACTGACACCGATTCCGGTACCACACAAAACTACTCCGCACCCGACCCTGCCCGAAGCTACGGTCGCAGCCACGTCGTGCGCAAAAAGAGGATAGTCCACAGAATCCAAACTATCCGTGCCAAGGTCAAGAACTTGGTAGCCAAGGGTTTTCAGATCTTCACACAAAATGCTCTTTAGCAAATACCCTGCGTGGTCCGAAGCTACGGCGATCACTCCATCCTTTTCGCGTGTATTCATGATAATCAGGCACTTAACTAGCTAGATGGGCAATCACGTGGAACGCATATTCTAACGACCCGCCTCTAAATACGCTAAACGACGTGGTAAGTTAATACCATATATTGACCGTCCGCAAGCATCCGAGCATGTTTGCAATATAGAGCGGATTACCATCCAAAAATACGAGTAATTCAGAAGAAAAAAATGGATTTAATTACCTATGTAATAAATTAACATCAGCAACTTGTAGTCAAGGTTGAATATCACCACAGATTAAAAATTGTATATTTTTTTAATTTGGGGTTCTAATTGTGAATACAACTACAAATGAAATATGTTTAAAATATTCATCTTCCTTATACTGTTTATTATTGACAAGGATGGTTTCATTTGTAAGAAAACGGCATCCGGAAATGGAACTATCCTAAGTGTTCAAAAATGGATGATGAAACAACGACAAACAGAGACACAAAATCCGTGCTACACATGGCGTCGGAAATTGTCTCGGCCTATGTCAGTCATAACGCACTTCCAGCCGCACACATACCTGAATTGATACAGACTGTATACAAAGCCTTAGCCGATATGGAACGGCCCGAAGCTGACGCTATGAAAGAAGCGCTTAAGCCGGCGGTGCCAATTCGCCGATCAATCACTCCTGAGTATGTAATTTGTCTTGAGGATGGAAAGAAGTTGAAAATGCTTAAAAGACACCTCCGGACAACCTATGGCATGTCGCCTGACGAATACCGGAAGAAATGGGGACTGCCCGCTGAATACCCCATGGTTGCCCCCAATTATGCGGCTCAAAGATCTGAGTTTGCAAAGAAAATCGGGCTCGGCAGGACAAATAAAACTACCGCCACACAGCAGAGCTGACTCTGACGCTTTTGCCTTCGGTGCTTAACAACACCCATTGGCAAGTGAGGCCTGTTGCCTACATATCGGTATACTCGTAATTTCCGTTACTCCACTCGTAAAAAACATAACCCGGCGCATTCACATCACCCTTGTGATCAAAGCCAATTGCCCCAAATACCGTGTTAAATTTTTCGGTTCTTAACTTCAAAATCAAATCGTCAACATTGGTGTTGCCTGTCAACTCTGCTGCCTGGGCAAACACTTGGATGGCAGCGTAGGTGTATAGCGTATAGCCCTCCGGTCTGAAGCCTTGAGCAAGAAAGCGAGTAACTACGTCAGCGGCTTCAGGGTTTTTTCTGGGATCCGGACTAAAAGAAAATAATGTACCTTCACCCGCTGGCCCTGTAATTGACCAGAATTCCTCCGTCACCAATGCATCGCCGGACACTAGGCGCGCGCCTAGTCCCTGCTCACGCGCCTGGCGCACTATGAGGCCGGCTTCAGTGTGATAACCGCCTAAATAAATAACATCGATACTTTCTAACTTAAGTTTGCTTACCAACGCTGTATAATCTTTTTCTCCAGCTGTGTACGCCTCATAAAGTACTTCCTGAACACCTCGAGAGTTTAGTTCTTTTTTCGTCTCATCCGCCAATCCCTTACCATAAGCTGTCTTATCATGAAGTACCGCAATGCGAGCACCCGGGAAATTATCCGCGATGAAGGAACCAGCGACTTGTCCTTGCTGGTCGTCCCGTCCACAAGTTCGAAAAACGTTATCAAAACCTCGCTCTGTCAAAGTTGGATTGGTGGACGCGGGAGATATTTGAAGAATACCCTCCTCGAAGTACACCTCTGACGCCGGAATAGAGGTGCTCGAGCAGAAATGCCCCGCCATAAAAGAAATTCCCTTGTTGGCCATTTGATTTGCCACCGCGACAGCTTGTTTCGCTTCACAGGCATCATCACCAACTTCCAGGACAAGTTTGCGACCCAGAACTCCGCCACCAGCATTAATATCAGCAACCGCCATCTCGGCCCCGCGCAGCATTTGCTGACCAAAGATGGCATATTGGCCAGTAATCGGTCCCGCTACGGCGATTATAAGATCATCGGCCGCACGTGCCGCCTTGCTATCTTCCCCAGCGGTAGCTAAAGCGAAAATCGCGGCTAGCGCCCAATGACTCCATTTCATCTCATCTACCCCCTTGCCACTTCTTCATAACGGCCAAGCACCCCTAGTATGCAGCACTGAACTGACAAATCGAGAGCTTATATTTCGCCGCTTTTCTAGTTTTGACACTCGCCGAAGAAAACCAAGTTTTACAATGGGACCACTGTAAGACACCCTTAGCGTCGAGATCTATACATCAAAGAACTAGCACGCTCGAACAACCAAGGGTACTGCTGAATAACCATCGATACATGCACCACTCGATAGCAGAACGTGCCAATACCCGTAATAACCAAGCTATCGAACAAATAGGCTGAGATCGAATCCAGAGACCCATCAAATAAGGCATAAACCAAGAACCGGTCCACTAAGCCAAGACCAAGGCAGGACAGTACAACTTGCCATATAGGCCTCCAGGAACGAGCTAGCGCGCGACCTGTCAAAAGTGCGGCGCCTCCAATAAGCAACACCGTAATGAACAAGAATACCGCCGGATTACCGGCCGTAACTACGTTTAACATGAGCTCTTACGTCCCGCCCTCTAGGTACGCATTCCGCACGTCCGGATTAGCCAATAATTCGTCTCCAGGCCCGTGCAAAATGATCTCACCGTTGGCCAGGACATAACCCCGGTGCGCCAGGCGAAGGGATTGGTGCACATTCTGTTCAACCAAAAGGATGGTGACACCTCGATCCTTGTTAATTTGACCAATGACGTCAAAAATCTGCTTCACAAGCATTGGGGCCAACCCCAACGATGGCTCGTCCAGTAATAACAATCGCGGACGACTCATCAAGGCTCTCGCTATAGAAAGCATTTGCTGCTCACCGCCTGACAAAGTACCTCCGCGTTGCTGACGCCGTTCGCCCAAGATTGGAAATAAGTCGAAAACAAATCCTAGGTCGTTATTGAAACGTGACGGATCGCCGGCCACCGCACCAATTTGTAGATTTTCCAGCACACTCATACGTGCAAAGATCCGTCGCCCTTCCGGAGAATGACTGAGACCACTCCGAATGATCTGAAAAGTTGGCACACGGGTTATGTCCTTACCATCAAATACGACCCGTCCCCTTCTGGCCCGCGGCTCACCACAAATAGTCATCAGGGTGGTTGACTTGCCAGCACCATTAGCACCAACCATGGCCACGATTTCCCCTGCATCAACATGGAGGTTAATACCTCGCAGGGCCTGGATTTGACCGTAAAAACTGTCAACATTTTGTAGGCTCAACATGGCTGACCCGGTTCGAAAGCGTCTACATTGTAATCTTCCTCCTCGCCCAGATAAGCGCGAATTACCCTAGGATCATGACGAACCACCGTGGGCAATCCATCCGTAATTTTCCGGCCATAATCGAGCACAACAATGTGATCAGAAATATTCATCACAACACTCATGTCATGCTCAATCAATAAGATGCCGATCCCCTGCGTATCACGTATATCGCGCAAAAGCTCGTTTAGCGCACTTGATTCATTGCGGTTAAGTCCCGCCGCAGGCTCATCAAGACACAGTAGAGCAGGTTTACTGCACATTGCGCGGGCTATTTCCAGACGCCGCTGGTCCCCGTAGGGCAGCTCGCCAGCTTGCCGATCCGCATCCGAAATAAGACCAATTCGGTCCAGCCATTTTTTAGCCAATTCAATGGCTTCATTCTCGGCATCGTAATAGCGAGACAACCCCAGTAGTCCAGCGATGGAAAACAGGGACGCTCGCATAAGTTCGTTATGCTGAGCCACAATCAAATTTTCCAAAACGGACATGGCCGGGAAAAGCCGAATGTTTTGAAAAGTACGACCAATCCCAGCTCGCGCAATTCGGAAACCATCCATGCGCTCCAAGTACACTGGTTGTTTGCCTTGAACAGTAAAGGTTAGCCGACCAACCGTGGGTTTGTAGAAACCCGTTAAACAATTGAAAACCGTGGTTTTCCCTGCGCCGTTTGGACCAATAATCGCTGTTATCTGCCCTTGGGTTGCAGAAAAAGATAGATCGTTAATTGCGGCTAGACCACCAAACTGCATGGTCAAATGTTCAACCCTAAGTAATTCATTGACAGTCATTGTAATGATCTAGAACCACTTGGGTGTAAGGTGATTGTCGGTTTTCGGCGAGCAAGCAAACCACGCGGCCGCCAGAGCATCACTAAGACCATCGCCAAGCCAAATACGAGCATCCGATATTCAGAGAATTCTCGCAAAGCTTCGGGCAATAGAATTATTGCAGTAGCAGCCAATACGACCCCGATCTGACTACCCATGCCGCCAAGTACAACGATCGATAGGATGATGGCCGATTCAATAAAAGTGAAACTTTCAGGACTGATAAACCCATTTCGGCTGGCAAAAAATGATCCCGCCAAACCACCAAACATCGCGCCTAATGCGAACGCTGACAATTTGGTGTTAACCGGATTAATGCCGAGAGAGCGACACGCAATCTCGTCTTCCCTAAGCGCCTCCCAAGCCCTGCCAATTGGCAGTTTCCGAATCCGAAGCACGAAAACGTTTGTCACAAGAGCCAGTATCAGTATTACGTAGTAAAGAAACGTAATTCGATGGTCACCCGAAAATGGTAAATCAAAATACTCATGAAAACTGTGTCCCTCACGTGTTCGACGCGTAAATTCCAGACCAAACAATGTGGGTCTCGGAATACCTGCTATACCATTTGGGCCGCCAGACAAAGCAACCCAGTTAGTCAATACAACGCGAATGATCTCGCCAAAACCCAACGTCACTATTGCCAGATAGTCACCTCGTAAACGCAGTACAGGGTACCCGAGCAAAACCCCAAACATGGCGGCAACAGCCCCTGCGATCGGCAAACAACTCCAGAAGGACCAGTCGTAGACGGTACCAAGAAGGGCAAACGTGTAGGCGCCGACGGCGTAAAACGCCACGTACCCTAGATCCAACAGACCAGCGAGGCCAACTACGATATTTAAGCCCCATCCAAGCATCACGTAGATGAGCACCAAAGTAGCTAAATCAATCGCACGACGGTCGACCTCTGGCATAAAGGGGAATAAAAGTGCAACCAACACTACCATTACGGCAAACGAGACCCGCCTACGATCGATGACAGTTCTCAAATACCCGAAGCTGGGCAAATGCAATCGGCTCTGCTGCCATAAACCGCGCGTCGAGGTTAAGAAACAACGGCCTACAAATACGATGGCGACAGAGATGGCGAGTGCTTCCCAGCGAAACTCAAAATCCAGCCCAGTCCCCGCGGTGTTGGTACGAAACCCGATGAACGGCAAGGCAAGCAGGAACGCCACCAGAGATGCCAGCCCAGCCTCTTTAAAGGCCGTAAAGACTGCCATCGTCCTTAGTTTACCCAGTTTGACGGAATTTTGATTGTTCACCGGCTAAACTTTTTCAATGTCCGGACGGCCAAGTAGACCCGTCGGCATGAATATCAAAACCAAAACGAGAATACCGAACGCTGCTACATCCTTATATTCAACTGAAAAATATCCCGCCCAAAATGCTTCCACCAACCCCAACAACATTCCCCCCAACATCGCCCCAGGGAGCGATCCAATGCCCCCTAGAACTGCAGCAGTAAATGCCTTGAGTCCGGCCACAAACCCCATAAAGAAATCTATTACGCCGTAATACAATGTCACCATTAGGCCTGCTACCGCGGCAAGCATTGCACCCATGACAAAGGTCAGTGAAATAGTGCGGTCGACATTGATACCAAGCAAGGTGGCCATACCCCGGTCTTGCTCGCAGGCGCGCTGAGCTCGACCCAAGGCCGTCCTTGCGATCAAGGTCGCAAAAACGGCCATTAGCACTACAGTAAGTAAAATGATGAAAATCTGAACGTAGCTGAGAGTTACTGTGAAATTGCCGCTCTCATACAAGGATATCCCACCTCGTATGATTGGCTGAATCGCCTTAACTCCGGCCCCTTGAGTAAGCAATACATAGTTCTGCAAAGCCAGGGACATTCCAATAGCTGAAATCAAAGCCGCTAGGCGGTGCGATCCTCGCAGTGGTCGATAGGCAACGCGTTCCACCGCCCAACCATAAGCAGATGTGAAGAGCATCGCCACCAGCAACACCATTATTAGTGCCAACGGGATCCAAGTAACCCCTGTGACACCCAACATGGTGAACGTGAGCACTGACAGAAAAGCCCCGATCATGTAAATCTCGCCATGGGCAAAATTTATCATTCCAATAATGCCATAAACCATCGTGTATCCGATGGCTATCAGTCCATAAATGCTCCCAAGAGTGATTCCATTAACCAATTGCTGAATAAAATAAGCCATCGACCATTATGCCTGAAATACATGGAATGGGCATGTTTGCCGTCGTGCCGACCCCCTCCAGAAAACTCCGTTACGATAGAGCCGGCAAGAAACTTGGATACGTAACAATAGATTACCTTTTATACCCTTAATGGAAAGATAGTTTAATTCCATTAAGTAGTAACACAGCTTAATCGCCAAGCAGGCCGCAAACCGGTACACTAAATATAATTGAATTCTGAACCCATATCGGAAGGTAGAAGTCTAAAAGATAATGCTACATCGCGATATCAGAAGTGGGTTTTGGACTGGAGCATTAGTCCTCTTGTTTCTAGGCTCAGCTCCTGCAATTTCGGCGCCGATGCCAGAGACAACGCCAGAGCACGTCGGGCTTTCTTCACAAAAATTGCAGAGGATCGACGTGGTTTTTGAGGAAGGCATAGCGGACGAACACATCCCCGGAGCAGTAATCGCAATAGCACGTCACGGAAAGCTTGCATATTTCAAGTCGTTTGGTATGCAAAACGCCGCAGCTAACCTGCCTATGCGTACCGACTCAATATTTCGCATCTATTCCATGACCAAGCCCATCGTAAGCGTTGGCACGATGATTCTTCATGAAGCGGCAGAGCTTTATCTTTCTGAGCCAGTTGAGAAATATTTGCCCGAACTCGCGAACATGATGGTTGCAAAGCCTGACGAAAATCCACAAACAGACACTAGTAGAAGCGAAATTATACCCGCCAGTCAACCAATCAAGATTCATGACCTTTTACGACATACCTCAGGTTTCACGTATGGATTTTTCGGACAATCTCCTGCCAAGCAAAATCTGAAACAATCCGGACTAGCCAATATTACCTCTTTAGACACTCCGCTCGATCAATTTGTTACCCGCTTATCGATACTCCCGCTGGCTTATCAGCCGGGGACGCACTGGGAATATGGTCGATCCACGGACGTACTCGGTTATTTAATTGAAGTGATTGCCGGGGAAAACTTAAATTCGTTTCTAAAGGAAGGAATATTTGAACCGCTAGGCATGCTCGATACTGGTTTCTGGGTGCCCAAGAAAGACTGGTCGCGTATCGCCGAACCATTGGAGAATACCGGCGAACCTCAACTCATTGACGTCATGAAACAACCGGAAATGCTGGCCGGAGGGCACGGACTGGTCTCCACCGCAGGTGATTATCTGCGCTTTTGTCAAATGATGCTGAATGGTGGCGTACTAGAAGGCGTCCGTATCCTCGGACCGAAGACTGTAGAATACATGACTGCCAATCACCTCGACGAAACGATCAGCCGTGCTGGACCGTATTATTTACCTGGACCCGGTTACGGGTTCGGCCTTGGTTTTGGCGTACGTGAGGCCAACGGGCTCTCGGCATGGCCCGGATCTGCCGGAGAATACTTTTGGGGTGGCTACGCCGGAACGTACTTTTGGGTTGATCCAACAGAAGAACTAATTGTCGTATCGATGACACAGTCAGTAACGCACCGGGGACATTACAGAATGCTCTTAAGGAATCTCGTGTATCAAGCGATCATCAACTAAAAGTAAGTGCGACATATTTGCGGCCGTTCACTCTTCAGTAACCAACTTATTACGCCGCCACCGCCGTCTCGATACGTAATCTTTTGAACACCTCTTCGAGTGCTGCAACGAGTTGTTCCATCATTGCATCACTATGCAAAGGCGACGGCGTGATGCGGAGCCGTTCAGTCCCGCGTGGCACCGTTGGGTAGTTTATTGGTTGCACATAAATACCGTGGACCTCAAGCAGCCGATCACTCGCTTGCTTGCATAAAACGGGATCGCCTACCATCACTGGTATGATATGGCTAGGGTTCTCGATGAACGGAATGCCAACCTTACGAAGTCGGTTCTTTAGGGTGCCGTAACGTTCCATATGCTGCTCCCTTTCCCGCTGACTCTCCTTCAGGTGGGAGATAGAC
>CAJWOI010000083.1 GCA_913044255.1 uncultured Alphaproteobacteria bacterium | reverse complement strand
GCGTACAAGTTGGGGATAACGTAATATTTGTTTCCCCGAAGGGACGCAGTACGGTGGTGGGGACGGTGCCCAGGAGCAAGGCCTACAGGGTTTCTGCTTTGTTTAATATGGGCATGTATGAATATGATTCTAGCGTCGCGTTAATATCGGTAAGACGAGCGCAATTGTATTTCATGCTACCTGACAAGGTTAGTAAATTAAATATTTTTGTCCATAACCCGGACGAGGTGGCAGCCATCAGCGCTGAGCTAAAAGCATTTCTTCAGGACGATGTTAGGGTTTATACCTGGAAGGAATCTCACTCTCACTTCTTTAATGCGCTTCAAGTCGAACGCAATGTTATGTTCCTGATATTGACATTGATAGTTTTAGTGGCTGCGTTCAATATCGTTTCAAGTTTAATTATGCTGGTTAACGATAAGGGTAAGAGTATCGCAATATTGCGAACTATCGGCGCGACGCGTGGCATGATAATGCGTGTCTTTTTTCTAACAGGTTCGGCCGTAGGAGTGATTGGAACTATCTCCGGGGTAATGCTAGGCCTAGCATTTGCGAGTAATATAGACAAAATCCGTGAATGGTTGGAGCGTCTCTCCGGGACCGAATTGTGGTCGCCTGAAATTCGTTTTCTTTCGCAACTTCCGGCGATAGTGGACCCAATGGAAGTGGTAACGGTAGTTCTAATGAGCCTTGCTTTGTCACTCCTCGCTACGATATATCCGTCATGGCGGGCGGCGCGTCTCGATCCCGTGGATGCACTTCGCTATGAGTGACAAGTGGCGTGATGCTATTGAATTACGAAAAGTAACCCGTGTTTTTTACCAAGGGGATCGCAAACTTGAGGTGCTACGCAAGGCTTCTCTCTGTGTGGTAACTGGTGAGGCCGTGGGGCTCAGGGGTCCGTCGGGATCTGGAAAATCAACATTGCTGCATGTTGCGGGACTTCTTGAGAAGCCAGACGAGGGGGAGGTACTGATCGACGGTAGAGAGAGCTCCAAACTTGCCGATGATGCCCGCACTCAACTTCGCCGGCATCAGCTTGGGTTCATTTATCAGTTTCATCACCTTTTACCGGAATTTACTGCACTAGAGAATGTAATGTTGCCACAAATCATTGCACGAACGGGTAAGAGCGTGGCGGGTGAGCGCGCTAGAGTGTTGTTAGATAGGGTCGGTCTAGGAACTCGATTGGCGCATCGGCCAGGGCAACTTTCTGGCGGTGAGCAACAACGCGTAGCTGTTGCACGGGCCCTGGCTAACAGGCCAAAAATATTGCTCGCAGACGAACCAACCGGAAATCTCGATCCAGAGAGCGGAATTCAAATTTTAGACTTACTTTTGGGGTTTGTGTTGGAAGATGGTTTGGCTGCTATTATTGCTACTCACAACCAGAAAATTGCTGAACGTCTTTCTCGAGTTTTGATGCTACATGATGGTTGTCTTACCTAGTTCCTTGGCACTGGAAATATTTCAAAAGTATTTCTAATACAACCGATTTCTATACGTCTCCTCGATTGACTTATCCTCCACTTCTCCTTCTTGATCACTCACGGGGTGGCCTGTCGTTTGCTCTCTAAGGATGCGATCAAGACCTGGCATGACGTTACGATCAACTCTCGTTTCTGGATCCCATAGGCGGGAGCGAATAAGCGATTTTCCGCACTGAAAGAACGCTTCTTCAACCGTTACTTGAATTATAGACATGAGTGGTTTCTCTTTATCTTCTGCTAGCACTGAAATCTCTACCTCCTGAGAAATTTGTGCGGATCCCGCCACTCGTACACATTCTTTGAAACCAGGTACCATAAATAGCAACCCGACATTAGTCGTCTGAATTATGTTCGTTAGAGAATCGAGTCTGTTGTTTCCCCGCCGGTCGGGAAGGTAAAGGGTGTGATCGTCAGCGCAATGCACGAATCCTGGAGCACCCCCTCTTGGACTAACATCTATCCGACCCTTACGGTCTGTGGTCGCAAGTAAAACGAATGGGGATAGTTTTATAAATTGTTGGCAGTACTGATCTAAGTGATTGAGTTGCTTCGCTATCGCGCGATCGCTCGGCTTATCATAAATGCTACGAAGCTTCGATTCGGTTATGATGCGTCGGCCTCGATTGCGGGTCATCAGATTTACCCTTTGTACCTCAGAATATGCATTAAAGATTGGCAACAAATATCCATATTAAACTATCTGTTGGACATTTGTGAAATCCTTAATATGGACCTCTAATTGTATACAATCAGATGGTTGGTGACTTATCGACGCCCCCGTGAAATTCTAAACTTCCTCCTGAGGTTTTTGCATGCCACACGCTAACTTCATTCACCTTCGCATTCATAGCGCTTATTCCTTGTCCGAAGGCGCTATCAAAATTCCAGAAATAGCTGATTTGTGCGTGCGGGAGTGTATGCCCGCCGCCGCTGTTACCGACACTAGCAATCTTTTTGGCGCTCTTGAATTCTCCACTGTTTGCGCAGAACGCGGCGTTCAACCAATTATAGGGTGCCAAATTAATTTAACGAATTCTCAAGCAACTTCGATTGGTGAAGGGTCTGCTACGGACCAACTAGTGCTGTTGGTACAGAATCAGTCCGGGTATGCCAATCTATTAAAACTTGTAAGTGCTTCATATCTTAATTCTGGTGTTGGAAAGCCGCCTCAGATTGATTTAAGTGCTCTGGCTAAAAGAAGCTCAGGCTTAATAGCTTTGACTGGAGGCGTCTTAGGTCCAGTCGGACGAAGACTGGTAGAAGGCCAGGTGGATGCTGCGGTAACCTCCCTGCTGCAACTCAAAGAAATATTTTGTGATCGACTTTATGTTGAGCTTATGCGCCATCAACTTGAGGATGAAGATCGGATAGAGCCTGAGCTGCTTTCTTTATCTGACACACATAAAATACCTATTGTCGCAACGAATGAAGCGTTTTTTTCCGATGCAAATATGTTCGATGCACACGACGCCCTTTTATGCATCGCTCAGGGCGTAACTGTTGGCCACATGGAACGTCGCCGTTTGACGCCGAGTCATTATTTTAAATCGGCGGATGATATGTGTGCTATTTTTGGAGACGCTCCCGAGGCTATTGATAACACGCTGGTGATTGCCCAAAGGTGCTCGTTCATGGTCGAAACGCGAGCGCCAATGCTTCCTACTGTCGGAAATTTATCCGATGGTCGAACTGAATCTGAAATGTTACGGGATTTGTCAGAAGACGGCCTGGCTCGACGTTTGGCTAGAAGTGATATTGGGGGTAACGCACTAGCCAAATACCGTGAGCGTTTAGATTATGAGTTAAACGTGATAATTCAGATGGGGTTTTCGGGATACTTTTTGATTGTTTCTGAGTTTATTGGCTGGGCAAAATCATCAGGAATTCCTGTGGGGCCTGGAAGAGGCTCGGGCGCGGGCTCCGTGGTGTCGTGGGCGCTCGAAATCACAGACTTAGATCCTCTCCGATTTGGTCTTTTATTCGAGCGTTTTCTTAATCCTGAAAGAGTATCTATGCCCGATTTTGACATAGATTTTTGTCAAGATCGACGTGACGAAGTAATACAACACGTTCAGGCGCAATATGGGACGCTTCAAGTTGCGCAAATTATAACGTTCGGAAAATTACAGGCGCGTGCGGTCTTACGCGATGTTGGCCGTGTGCTAGGGATGCCGTATGGACAAGTAGATCGTCTGTGTAAGCTTATACCAAACAATCCAGCGTCCCCAGTGTCATTGCAACAAGCCATAGATGGAGAGCCGAGACTAATGGAGGCGCGCGAGCAAGAAACTGGCGTCAGTCAATTGATCGATATCGGTTTACGACTCGAAGGGTTGTATCGGCACGCTTCTACGCATGCGGCTGGCGTTGTGATCGGAGATCGTCCACTGGATGAACTGGTTCCGTTGTATAGAGATCCACGTTCGTCTATGCCAGTTACACAATTTAATATGAAGGATGTTGAAAAAGTTGGTTTGGTTAAATTTGATTTTTTGGGTCTGAAAACACTCACCGTGATCGACCGTGCGCTGGGTTTAATTAAACTGAGAGGGACAAAAATTGAATTGGCGAGCATACCTCTAGATGATGACGGAACGTATCGTTTGCTTGCGGCTGGCGATACGGTTGGTGTTTTTCAAATGGAAAGCGCGGGGATGAGGGAGGTTTTGCGGAAGCTAAAGGCTGACCGTTTTGAAGACCTTATCGCCGTGGTTGCTCTTTACCGACCTGGGCCTATGAATAACATACCGAGCTATATTGCTCGCAAACACGGACGAGCAGAGGTTGTCGACTTACACCCAAGCTTGAAACCAGTTCTAAAAGAAACCTATGGCATTATGATCTATCAGGAACAGGTTATGCAAATTGCGCAACTGCTTTCTGGGTTTAGTTTGGGCGAAGCGGATTTATTACGTCGAGCTATGGGAAAAAAGATCCAGTCGGAAATGTCGGCTCAGCGCGAAAGGTTTATTTCCGGTGCTGTCGCAAATAATGTCCCCGTGAGCAAAGCGAAAGCAATTTTTGAACAGGTAGACAAATTTGCTGGATACGGCTTCAACAAGAGTCATGCGGCAGCTTATGCTCTTGTTGCCTATCAAACGGCGTATCTCAAAGCGAATTATCCCTCAGAGTTCATGGCAGCCTTAATGACCTTAGAGCAGGGTAACACAGAAAAGTTAGGTGGGTTCCACCAAGAACTGATCAGGCTCGGTATAAAGCTTCATCCGCCTAACATTAATCAGTCTGCCGCAGATTTTGCAGTGGAGGACAGTGAGGACGATGGCTGTGAGGTTGGTATACGTTACTCGCTTGCCGCGATTCGAAACGTTGGGGCGACAGCCGTCAATGCTATTGTTAAGGAGCGTGCCGTTAACGGGCCCTTCCGGAATTTATTCGATTTTGCTAAACGACTTGATACTTCTGATACGAATAAACGACAGCTTTTGAATTTGGCTAAAGCAGGCGCGTTTGATTCACTGAACCCAAATCGTGCTCAGGTTGCGAAATCAAGCGACTTGTTAGTACGTCATACGATGCTTGCTGTGAGTGAACGCGGTGGCGGTCAAAAAAATTTATTCGGGGATGCGGACGAAGGTAGTCATATTCCTCCGCTGCCCGTAACGGAGGACTGGCCCGCCTTTGAACGGCTCCGGAAAGAGGCTGATGCCCTCGGCTTTTATCTTTCGGCACATCCGTTGGATGCCTTTGGTGAATCACTTAAACAGTTTGGTTTAATGTCGTATGCCGAAATACTTAATAAGTCCGACACTTTGGGGTCTGCACGTGTGCGTCTCGGGGTTGTTGTGCAGCGGAGACGAGACCGTACGTCGGCGCGTGGGCGTTACGCATTCCTCGAAGTGTCGGACCAAAGCGCAATATTTGAAGTAACGGTTTTTACGGAACTGTTCAACCGAGTCCGGGATATAATAGAGGTAGGCTCTCTCTTGTTGATTGAGGCCTCGGTACAACGCGAAGAAGACACTATCCGTATTGTGGCACAAGTGATCTCCAACCTAGAGGAGGAGGAAGCTAGAAAGAGTAGGGGATTTCGTGTGTATTTGGATATGGAGGCTAGATTAGAAACATTGGGGGTTGTAATAGCGCGGGGAAAAGAGGGCGTGGGTCGTGTAGCAATAGTGCAGCCGCTAGAAGATGACTTAGAAGTCGAGGTAGAGCTGCCTGGGCGTTACGAAGCTACCCCGTCTCTTCGCGCGGCGCTCAAGTCCGTTCCGGGTGTTGTAGACGTAACAGATATATAGAGCTTTACGCTTGCCATATGGCGCCTATAGAGATAAGTCTCGAGCAACTTAATTGACCTCACACGCGGGGTTTGGCTCCCTGGCACCCCATGCCTGGCGGCCGTCCGGTGTTCTGACCAGATTTGTTCATGTTAGGACTACTTTCTCCCGCGGCGGATTAACCGGAAAAGGAGCAACTTTTATGGCAGTTCCCACATTTTCTATGCGTCAATTGTTGGAGGCTGGAGTTCATTTTGGACACCAGACTCGGCGTTGGAATCCCAAAATGGGTCCATATTTGTTCGGAGTTCGAAACGGCATACATATCATTGACTTACAACAAACAGTGCCCCTTCTGTATCGTGCTTTAGAATTCATCCACGATGTTGTATCTAGCGGCGGTCGAGTTTTGTTTGTTGGAACTAAGCGTCAGGCGGCGATTCCTTTGTCCGAAGCAGCCAAACGCTGTGGCCAGTACTACGTCAATCATCGTTGGCTTGGCGGCATGCTGACAAATTGGAATACAATTTCTAATTCAATTTCCCGTCTAAAAAAACTTGATGAGCAGTTAGCGGAAGAGAACCTGGGTTTGACAAAAAAAGAGCTGCTTAATTTGACGCGCGAGCGGGATAAATTGGAGCGAGCTCTTGGTGGAATTCGGGATATGGGTGGATTGCCAGATGCTGTTTTTGTGATTGATACAAATAAGGAAGAAATCGCAAAACACGAAGCTAATAAATTAGGTATACCCATTATTGCGGTCATCGACAGCAATTCGGATCCGGATGATATCCAATATCCAATTCCCGGGAATGATGATGCTACTAGAGCAATCACCACCTACTGCGACCTTATCGCGCAAGCGGTTCTATCGGGTTTGCAGAAGGAACTGGCAGCTACTGGCACTGACGTTGGTGCGGGCGAAGATGGCCCGAATGAAGAATTGCCGGATGCCGCCAAAAACCCATCGACACCCAATGCAAACACTATTGAAGAAAAGACGTCAGAAAAGCACATGGGAGAGGACACCGAAGGACTGAAAAATATTGATGAGTTAGAAAAGGAGTCTGAGACCCCCAAGGGGACAACCGAGAAAATAATGAATACCGATGAAAATAAAATGGGATCAGCTGAGTAAGCGTGAAATACACGGCATTGTAGTGTAGTTTTTGCGCTTCAGCAGGCTGGTGCTTGCACATTGTGGAGTGAAATATGCCTGAAATAACCGCATCGTTGGTAAAACAATTACGTGAGCAGACCGGCGCGGGAATGATGGACTGTAAGCGGGCGTTGACTGAAGTGGGTGGAAGTATCGATTCCGCCATCGATTGGCTTCGAAAGAAGGGACTAGCTGCCGCCGCAAAAAAAGCTGGACGTGTGGCTTCAGAAGGGTTGATTGCAGTCTCCACTAGTGACTTGGTGGGAGCAGTGGTTGAAGTAAATTCTGAAACGGATTTCGTTGCTAGGAATGAGGAATTCCAAAAATTTGCTCAAAATTTAGCGAATTTGGCCATCAAGGTGAATGGTGACCTTGATAATTTGAAGGGGTCCGAATTTCCCGGTACAGGAGCCACTGTTGCAGAGGCATCTGTCGCTATGGTGGGACGGATTGGAGAAAATATAGTTTTGCGTCGGAGCTGTGCGCTTGGTGTCGAGGCGGGCGTTGTTGCTAGTTATACACATAATTCGGTAGGTGAAGGTTTGGGGAAAATTGGTGTATTGGTAGGATTAGAGTCATCAGGCGACCCAAAAGTTTTAGATAAACTGGGTCGCAAAATCGCGATGCACGTGTGTGCAGCGCGTCCTGAATCTATTGATAGAGATGGTTTGGATCCTTCATTGCTTCAACGAGAGCGAGATATATTAGTTGAGCAGGCGAAGAATTCGGGCAAATCGCCAGATATAATTGATAAAATGGTTGAGGGTCGTCTTCGGAAATTTTACGAGGAAGTGGTGCTGGGGGAGCAAATTTATGTTATCGACGGGGAAAATAAGGTCGAAAAGGTAATTGAGGTAGCGTCAAAGGAGATTAATGCTCCAATTCGTGTGTCCGGGTTTATGCGCTTCGAACTTGGAGAAGGCATTGAAAAGCCAGGGAAAATTGTATCAGGGCAGGTGGCCTCGCAACCAAGATCGGGGGATGAGGCTTAGTTAGGATGTCGGGGAAGAACTATAGTACATTGAGTATCTTTCTTTTTTGATCAACGTTGGATGATATTAGTCGGTCGATTAACGATGAAATATCTTGGGAGGCAGCCATAACTCATAAAAAGGCATCACCCAAGGCTTCGAGCCCTAAATATCGGCGGGTACTATTAAAAATTTCTGGTGAATCCCTCATGGGAGATGCGGGATCTGGTTTGGACCAAGGGGCGCTGGTCAGGCTCGCTGAGGACATCAAGCAAGTGCACGCCATGGGAGTGGAAATATGTCTCGTAGTGGGCGCCGGTAATATATTTCGTGGTTTGGCTGGGGCCGCTGCAGGGATTGAACGTTCTACGGCCGATGGAATGGGTATGTTGGCCACCGTGATTAACGCCCTCGCTGTACAAAGTATGCTTGAAAGCGTCGGTGTTCCAACCCGGGTTCAATCGGCTATAAGAATGGAGGCTATTTGCGAATCATACATTCGTCGCAGGGCAATCCGCCACATGGAGCGGGGGCGGGTAGTAATTTTTGCTGCAGGAACTGGAAACCCTTACTTTACTACGGACACAGCCGCTGCGCTTAGAGCGGCTGAAATGGAGTGTGAAGTTCTATTGAAAGGTACCCAAGTTGACGGCGTTTACTCGGCAGACCCCGTATTGCATGCAAATGCCGAGCGATACGAACGATTGACGTTTAGCCGTGTGCTTCGTGATGAACTGAAGGTGATGGATGCTTCTGCAATTTCGCTGGCACGAGAAAACCAAATTCCAGTGATAGTTTTTTCGATCCACAATAAGGGAGCGTTTAGCGCTGTGGTTATGGGAGACGGCCGGTACACGCTAATAGACGACCAGGAGTGATTTGCTATGGCTGGTTTTGATGTGAAAGACTTAGAGCATCGTATGCAAGGCGCGTTAAATGTTTTCAGGGAGGACTTAATGGGCTTGCGTACGGGGCGGGCATCGGTGGGTTTGCTCGAACCACTCATAGTTGAAGCGTATGGTGCTCAAATGCCGCTCAACCAGTTAGCTACATTGAGTGCGCCTGAACCGCGATTATTAACGGTACAGGTATGGGACAAAAAGATGGTCAATGCCGTTGAATTATCGATACGTGATGGAGATTTAGGCCTTAATCCTGTATCGGAGGGGCAAGTTATTCGAGTCCCTATACCGGAGTTGACGGAGGAAAGACGGAAGGAATTGGCGAAAATTGCGCATAAATACGCCGAGCAAGCTCGTGTGGCGATACGAAATGTGCGACGGGATGGCATGGCGACACTCAAACGCCAGGAGCGTTCAAGTGAAATCTCGGAGGATCTCCAGCATGATATCTCGAAAGAGGTACAGAGCCTTACCGATGAAAATATCGCCAAGGTAGCCCGATTATTGGATACCAAAGAGCAAGAAATCCTGCAGGTTTGATTTGATGGAGATAGCTGTCTCTGGGCCAACGCCAGACCCGCCGAGGCACGTCGCTATTATTATGGATGGTAACGGGCGATGGGCCCTCAACCACGCTCTTCCCCGGGCAGAGGGTCATCGGCGGGGTGCCGACGCTGTGCGAGAGACGGTGCGGGCTTGTATCGAATTAGGCATTAGCTACCTAACTTTATTCGCTTTCTCATCTGAGAATTGGAAAAGGCCAAAAGGTGAAATACAGACCTTAATGGACCTACTGCGTTTT
>CAJWOI010000082.1 GCA_913044255.1 uncultured Alphaproteobacteria bacterium | reverse complement strand
AAAAATTCCCAAATAGGCAGCGACGGAGAGCAGCAAATAGCTCCAGTCTCTCTCGTCCAAGCTTGGCCGATAGTGCGCCATGTTTTGTGCCTATTTGAATGCGGGTACTATTAAAAACACCATAGTTGTCGTTAGTGTGTCCAAACTACGGCATTTTTGCGTCGGAGCACGGAATGGATCTGTTTCTCCGTTGGTCCACTACCCCTTGCTTAACCTCTAGTTTAGATCGCCTTGAAGTTGCCTTTTTCTGGCCTAAATCTGGCCATTTCTAGGAAGCTCAATGGGGCGGTTATGCTGGGGACTTCGGACTCGGGGAAACCAGTGGCACTGGCAACAAGGCGGGCCCTAATTTCCGGATGGGTGATCTGCCTCTGATGGAGGTCAGTTCATGAGAACAACGCGAGCCACAGAACGCAAGCCAAATTTTACTAAGCATGCTGAGAAGAGGCTGACAGCAAGGGGAATTAAGGGAGACGTTGTGCAGTTGATCGCGATATATGGCGACCGGGAGGCGCGGGTAGGTGAGAGGCTGATCGCTCTCTCCCTGTCTGTCGAACGAATTCGTGAACTACTAGCAGATGCTATCGCAAAGCCTCAACAAACGAGATCCTTGTCGAAGACAATCGTGCTTCTGAATGAGGAGAAATTTCGGGTCGTTACGGCTTTTGCTCGCCACGGGAAAAGGGGTCGCCGTTACAATTACGGTATTAAGTATTCGGATGTTTGAAGTAGGGCTGTTTCATGGCTTTGGGAGATGGCCGATGGTTTAAATAACGCAGTAAAGGCGTTTTAGCACATGTCTGATTTTTCACGTCGGACTGTAGCGAATGCATAAAGGTTTTGGTCGGCTACTCGGAAAATCAAGTCGCAAATTTTGGAGCAATGGAAACGATGAGCCAAAAAATCGCAATCGTTGATGACAATAGAAATCTACTTGAATCGCTCAGTATCGCGCTGACAAGTGAGGGGTTCAAAATCGATACTTATGATAATGGAGAGCATGCGTTACAAGGAATTAGGGAGTCCCCGGTCGACCTCGCTATTCTTGATATCAAAATGCCCCGTTTGAACGGGTTTGACGTTCTGCGGAAGTTGCGGAAAATATCGGCGGTACCTGTCATTTTTCTTACCTCAAAGTGTGACGATGTAGACGAGGCTTCCGGTCTAGACTCGGGCGCTGACGACTACATTCGCAAACCTTTTGCAGAGAGTATTTTGATCTCTCGCATCCGAGCCCTTCTTCGTCGACAGTCACCGGACCAGACTGAACAGACGCAGTATCTGTCCCGTGGTGACCTGGAAATGGACTTAGACCGATATCAATGCTTGTGGAAAGGCATGCTAGTGCCCAGTTTGACAGCAACTGAGTTTGAAATTTTAAAAATTTTAGTCAAACGGCCCGGCGTAGTACGAAGCAGAAACCAAATTATCGATCTGGTTTATGGGACAGGATTTGCGATTGAGGATCGGACTATCGATAGCCACAAAAAACGTATTGTCGAGAAATTTAAAATGGTGGATCCAAAATTCGCACAAGTGGCTGCAGTGTATAGTCTTGGGTACAGGTGGATACCATCCGTAAATTAATCAAACTGGATCTGAGGAAGCTCATAATTGGGTTGGCTTCGGCGATAACCCTTTTTTTGAGTGTCCTTGGCGCGGGTTTGGCAGACGTATCAGGGATCCCTCGGGTTGTGGATGGCGATACTATCGTCATAGGGAAAGATCGCATCCGGTTGCACGGCATTGACGCACCCGAGCAACGTCAAACCTGTTCTCATCATGATCTGGAGTGGGCATGTGGCGAGGCGGCGACAGGTGCACTAAGTGAGATGGTGGGGGACAATATTGTTACTTGTAGGGGTAACAAAAGAGACCGATACGACCGATTGATCGCGGTTTGTTTCGTTGCTGGTCGGAATTTAAACGCAAGCATGGTTCGGGATGGTTGGGCGGTCGCTTATCGAAGGTATTCGACCGACTACGTTGCGGCAGAAAAGAATGCGGCAGCAGAGCTTCGCGGTATCTGGAAAGGAGATTTCATTCGTCCATGGGAATGGCGGGAAAAGAAACGAAAATAATGACCGCCCTGGCAAGATTTTTAAAAAATGGTTTCGAGTATTTCAATCTAGGCGGAGTCTTTTTTATAGGATCTAGCATACCAAGGAACTGCACGCAGTAACTGCCTAAACATCTCCACAATTAACCCCTCAAAATACCATTTTTTTACCTGATTTTGGACATGGTCTTAGAGTTTTTTAGGGCTAGCGCTTTGCAGCAAGTTCCAGCAAATCCACTTATTGCTGTGGCGCAATATGGCCCTCCCCGTGGGGACGGAATTATATAGCGGACGTGCTGGAATGGCCCCAGTGGACCTCCGTTTTTCCGTCCCCTCACAAGGGAGAATTTTCAGGATAGGGGAACAAAGACAATGAAAGATCTGTCTCTTCAAATCAAAGGGCTGATGGCAAAAACGAATGGTTCTGAACCACCAAAGGGAGCTAAGAAATCTTCTTACGCAACGTCCTCGTTGGAACCACTAAAAGACGATAAGGAATCCATCTACTTTCCTATTGGTATGAAACCGCAAATGGCTCCCTTCGTGTCCAACGGCGCATCCTTAAAACAGTCAAAAACTGAAAAAGGGAAACTCGTTGTCGGTTCGGGAGTGTCCTTGAAGGGCAACATTGAGCGATGCAAGACCTTGGAAGTGCATGGAGAAGTCGAAGCTGAAATAGAATGCGACCGCCTCATCATTGATGAGGGAGGAATCCTGAAAGGCACAGTGGTCACAAGGACCGCTGAAATCTCAGGGTCCTTGAGCGGGAGTGCCAGAGTCCAAGAGAAAGTCATGATTCGTGCTGCCGGACGCTTTTCTGGAAAGCTTTCCTATGGTGCCATCCGCATCGAACTAGGAGGACTGGCCAGTGGAGAACTCGAAGAAATTACAACTCCCAAGGGGTCAAGTAACAATGCAACAGTTTTTGTTGGCGAACGGGCGCCTACCCGTCCGCAAGAAAAAATATCCGAAATTGAACGTGTCAATCCGGAAATCCCCGAAATTCGAGCAGGAGTGCAATCCTAATGGTTCTAGAGCTGTTGGCTGCCTATAGCCTGATTATAGGAACAATTGTTGGTGTTGAACACATCTTACAGCACTCGGAAACGGAGCCTCAGGTCTCGAGCGCGATTGAAGCTCCGTCGCTAGTTTTGGATGAAGCGATCGTTCTGGAGGAAGAAGTCATTCCCATGGACATGCTTACCCAGTTGCCAGAGAATTCTGGGCTTGCAGAAGCGCTCCATGCGGAAGAAACGTCCCATACGTTGTTGGGCATTGAGACAGAAACGGAAGATCATCCCTCGAAGCAGACAACGACGTCCGTAAGCTTTGTCGCACCAGAACCGGGATCGGATGCTATTGAGGGCAAAAAGCATTCTGTAGAGGAGGCATCCGATTCACATAAAAAACCGTACGATGTATTTGAAGCGGTAGGTTTTGAAGAAGAAGACAATGATATCGAGAACTGGGCCAAATAATATCGGTGGTGTTGGTTGGCGACCGTTTTTTGGCACTGCTTCTCATAGAGGTATAATAGGAGCGGAGGAACGGCACGCCGCCTACCACCGATAGACTGCTCAGCCGCCTCCAATCGTGTTGTGCTGCCGGGCTCGGGCTTGCTATCTTTTCGACACAGTACAAAAATGGTCATCACTCCGGTATGCTATCGTTGCAAAAGCACCATGACAATGGAACTGGTCACCCCGCAAACGTGATCGGATTTGTGCTGGGCTTTGTCCGAGAATAGCAGCGGAGTTGGTTGCTCACTAAATGATGAAAAACCTCCTGACCTCATGCGTTGGTCTCTTTTTGATTTCGTTACTGCTCACTGGAGTGGCGAACGGACGAGATATAGTCGAAAAAGATATTCTCGAATATTTCGAAGATCCGATTTTCAATGATCTGTGGTTTGGTATCTATGATCAAAACGATCAAAAATATGGATGGTGGCACACCGAAGAATACCGAGAAGGGGACTACTGGGTTTTTGAGGACAAGAGCGAAATCAAATTGCTTGACCGTGTCCAAGTCGACAGACGTTTTTATGATGATCAGACTGTGATCCGAAATCATTCCAAGGAGTATTACCGTATCGGAGACGGTTTTTTACTAAGCCGCGTTGAAGATCGTTATGAGCACAACGACGAAATTCGCATAACGACAGCAACTATCACGGATGGCAATGTGCGTGTTGATGTGAATAACGATGGGATTAATTTTTCATACAACGTGCAAGGATTTTCCTTGCGGTTTGACGAAGTCTATCGAGTGGAATTGTTATTGCGAAAGTACAAGAATTGGAGCGTAGGAGATACTATCGAGTACAAGTATTATGACTTGGAAACTTTTGAGATCTCGAGTGAGACCGACATACTGCGCGGGATTGATGAAACGTTTCGCGATGGCGTGCCTCTGAAATATTACCAGGTTGATACTGTACAGAGCGATGCTCGTCACTCTTTCAAAACCGTTCTTTCTGGAGACGGCACACCGCTTAAGTACTCTGAGATCGGGGGGCATACCGACCTAGAAAGTGAAGAGCAGGCGAAAAGTGATATCGGTTTTGGAGGATTTACTTTCGAGGATGCCATTGTCTCTGTTGATAGAACGATCCCTCCTCTCGCTAGGGTCAGCAAAATAACCCTGGAAATCGTTGGCACCTATGACGGGGGAATTCGCTCTGGTCATCAGCAGAAAGTCTACTCGGAAGATGGGAAAAATTTTCTCGTTCTGGGAAAAAAAATTGGCTCCCGCGAGTTGGGACTTCCAGAAGACAGAAAGGAAAACTTACAAGAAAGTTCTCTTTATCCGATCGAAGATGCTGCCATACGGGAAATGGTTCAGAGGGTGGTGGGGCCTGTGACAGATGAATGGCAAAAAGTGAAGGTACTTTTAGATCACGTCGGTCGCTATATTGTGGATGATTATACTAGCAACAGTATGAGCACCTTCGAGATCCTCAAGAAACGAAAAGGGGACTGCTCAGAGCATACTTTGCTATTCAACACTTTGGCGCGGGCTGCTGGTATTCCCACACGAGAGGTGCGGGGATTGCTAAATTACGAGGAACGGAAATTTGGTTTGCACGCTTGGAATGAAGTTTTGATTGATGGAAAATGGCACGGCGTTGATGCGACGTGGGGTCATATGGCGACGCCGATCACTCATATCCAGTTCCAACGCAACAACTACATTCCTTCCTCATATGATTTTCACGTCATAGATGTTGAGTATGTTGATCCCGAATAGGAGCATGTTTTCTTCGTGCAGCCGAAATGCATGCTTACCGGACCACGAGTGGCGAGCGCATACTCTTACGTGGTGTGCGTAGGGATATGGCTGTTTCCGAAAAGGCACTTGTTCTATTTTCTGGCGGACAGGACAGCACTACGTGTCTTGCCTGGGCTTTGGAGCGGTATGACGAGGTGGAAACACTCGGCTTCGAATATGGACAGCGCCACGCAATCGAAATGAAATGTCGCCCCAACGTGTTGCGTGCGATACGAGATAAAGTACCGAGGTGGGGGGAACGACTTGGCGAGGATCATTTGGTCGATCTATCCGTACTGGGCGAGGTAAGTGATACGGCCCTAACCCGTGATGTCGAGATCGCTATGGGAGAGAACGGGCTTCCTACGACCTTCGTGCCGGGGCGCAATTTAGTATTCCTTACATTTGCCGGAATCGTGGCCTATCGGAGAGGGTTTAAACATTTGGTTGCTGGTATGTGCGAGACCGACTATTCGGGATATCCTGATTGCCGGGAGGCGACGCTCAAAGCATTTCAGGCAGCGATGAATTTGGGAATGGGCACTCATTTCGTGCTCCACACACCTTTAATGTGGATCGACAAAGCGGACAGTTGGGCTCTTGCGGAGCAATTGGGTGGCCGGGACCTCGTCCGTGTAATCATCGAAGAAACCCACACTTGTTATCTCGGGGAACGCCTGAAAAGGCATTCATGGGGATACGGTTGCGGGACTTGTCCTGCTTGCGAGCTTCGTTTCAAGGGATGGAAATCCTACTCCAAAAGCGGACAGGAAACGGCGGTGGGTTAATCGATGGCCTATAGCGTAAAAGAAATGTTTTATACCTTGCAAGGAGAGGGGGCGAATGCGGGAAGGCCGGCAGTATTTTGTCGCTTTTCTGGGTGCAATTTGTGGAGCGGGTTGGAAAAGGATCGAGATGCGGCAATCTGCAGGTTTTGTGACACGGAATTTGTGGGCACCGATGGGCCGGGGGGTGGGAAATTTGCCGGTGCGGAGGAATTGGCAGCGGCTGTGCAAAACACATGGCCCGCAAGTGCGGGCAAGGAACGGTTCGTGGTCTGCACGGGTGGCGAGCCCTTGCTGCAGCTCGATAAGGCACTTGTCGACGCGCTGCATTCTATTGGGTTCGAGATCGCCATTGAGACCAACGGAACGTTGCTAGCCCCGGTCGGGATCGATTGGATTTGCGTCAGTCCAAAGGCGGGTTCGGATCTCGTTATTCGGAGTGGGGAGGAGTTGAAATTGGTTTACCCGCAGGAGTGTGCGACGCCGGAACAATACGAAAGTCTCGCATTTGATTACTTTTGCCTGCAACCCATGTATGGGCCCGATCTCGCGCAGAATACGAGGGCTACGGTTACTTACTGCCTTGAAAATCCCAACTGGCGTTTGAGCATACAAGCTCATAAAGTAGCTGGAATACCATAGGCGCCTACAATGCTATAGGGACTTGGATGCCGTACGTGTTCTACGACACCGAAACAACCGATGTTTCGACGGCTTTCGCTCAGATTTTGCAATTTGCCGCGATCAAGACTGACGATGACCTCAATGAAATCGAACGGTTCGAAATTCGTTGCCGTCTACTGCCTCATGTCATTCCTTCTCCTAAAGCATTGCTTGTTACCGGAATTTCACCTGAGACTTTGACCGATCCCGCTCTTCCCACCCACTACCAGGCAGTTCGGGAAATACGACAAAAATTGATGGAGTGGAGCCCGGCAACTTTCATCGGCTACAATTCCATTGCTTTCGACGAAGAATTACTGCGGCAGGCATTGTTTCAAACCCTACACCCAGCTTATCTAACCAATACAAATGGAAACCAACGTTCCGATGCCATGCGCATTGCACATGCCGCACATATTTATCAACCGAATACTATTTCAGTGCCAATCAACGAAAAAGAAAAGCAAACGTTCAAACTAGATCGATTGGCCCCGATCAATGGTTTTGACCATAATCGGGCGCACGATGCCATGGGGGACGTAGAAGCGACGATATTTGTTGCGGATCTCGTAAAGGAACGGGCGAATGGAATATGGCAAAGCATGCGCAGGTTTGTGAATAAGAAACAAGTCGTTGACTACGTAATGACGGAATCATGTTTTGCCCTTAACGAACGTTATTTTGGCCATATGTATTCTTGGCTGGTTACCTATTGCGGATGCAATCCGGACTACGATAGTCAGCTCGCGGTATTCGACTTAAATTCCGATCCCGACAAATATCTGTCTTTATCAGTGGAGGAACTGATCGAGGTTTTCAACAAAAGCCCAAAACCGATCCGAGTTCTCATCGCGAACCGCCAACCCATCATGATGCCAGCGGAGCACGCGCCAGCGGATACGAAAGCCCTTTCTGTGCCGGAATCAGAACGAAATCGACGGATCGAGGTGATTCAAAACGACCGGACTTTTAGGGCACGGGTAGGTGAGGCGTTGTCGAAAAGGTTCGCTGATCAGGAACCTTCTCAGCACCTCGAAAAACGCATCTACGATGGTTTCACGAGTTGGGCCGATAAAAATCTACTGGAGGAATTCCATGAGGAATCGTGGGAAGATCGGATTGGTTTGATTGAACGGATTCAGGATCGTCGCCTGGTCGAGTATGCAAATCGCTTGGTGTATTTCGAACGACCCGACCTTCTGTCCGATCGCGCATCACAGGAGATGAGCGACTGGCTTGCTTATCGGATTTTGACCGACGACGAGCCGGTTCCCTGGATGAGCATTTCGAAAGCTCTCGTAAATCTGGAGTCGGAACTAGAGTCTGCGGATCAGGATGAGACTGAATTTCTTGAAAGAATACGAGAGTTTTTAGTGGCCCGACCGAATCATTTAGGTGTGGGATAATAGTACTACGGAGCGTATCAACACGAAATTCCTAAATGCTGTTGAGGTTAGGTTGATAACCTGAATGTTGGCGATCCGATTTAGTTTATCAACTAAGCGTTAGCATTTGCTTATGACAAAAAAAATGATCACTGAATGGTTGGTGGAGACTGCTAGCCTAGCTGACCTGGCGTCAGGCACTGCCTTGCAACAACACCGAACGGAGGAGTGAAATGCATATCCACAATCTTTATGCCGATGAGAATGGTGAATCCCATTTTCGAGATGTTGAAGTCGATTGGGCGAAAGATCAAGGTCACAGTCAACTTTCAGAAAGAATTCCTGCTACCGGGATAATTTTTCGTCGCACCGCTGGCGATTATAACCTGGATTGGCATCGTGCCCCGCGCCGTCAATATATAGTTAACCTCGACGCGGCCGTGCAGGTCAGAGCCAGCGATGGCGAAGTCCGTATCATCAAGGCAGGCGAAATTTTTCTCGTGGAAGACACCTATGGCAAAGGCCATCTCTCTGCCGCAGTGGATGGGGAAGAACGACATTCGCTATTTATCCCGATTGAATAATATTTCACCGCCAGATTTTTAGCCATCCACCCCCGTAGCGACTAAGTTCATCTCCAAAAGAAACGTCGGAAAGGCCTGATGCCTCTTTTCCTGAGCGACCCGGCTGTGCGAAAGCGGAGTGCTGTGCTGGTCGCGTCACTACTATTCATTATGGTGGGTACGGGTAGTATCTATTTCATCGTCGTCGCGCTAAAGGAGATCGCCATCGAGTTTGGTTGGCCCCGCGTGGTGCCATCAGCCGCCTATGGACTGCAGTACTTGGGCGCCGGTGTTGGCGGCATCTTAATGGGCTGGTGCTTCGATCGGCATGGAATGGTGATACCCGCCTTCGTTGGCGGCAGCATGATCGGCTTTGGCGCCATTTTTACCAGCTTGGTCACCAGCCAGTGGGAGTTATTTTTCATCCACGGTGCGATGCTCGGCATCCTCGGCCGATCGGCACTGTTCGGGCCATTGACTGCTAACATTACCCGTTGGTTCGAACACAATAAGAGCCTTGCAGTCGGTATCGTCGGTTCTGGCCAAGGGCTTGCCGGCATGCTGTGGCCCACGGTGTTCCACCATCTGATTGTCACCGTCGGCTGGCGTCAAACGGCGCTAATCTATGGTCTGTTCACGTTGGCAACCATGATGCCGCTGGCACTGATCTTACGCCAAAAGCCGCCGGTGCCCGAACCGCGAACTTCGATGGCGCAGCTGTTCGTTGACCCCCCGTTGCTGCATTCGCCGCTAACGCCCTTAGCAATCCAGGCTTCGTTATCGATTGCCTCTGTTGGTTGCTGTGTTGCCATGTCGGTGCCGCTGGCGCACATGGTCAGTCATGTCAGTGATCTTGGCTTCGACCCCTCGCGGGGTGCGGAGGTGTTGTCGCTG
>CAJWOI010000081.1 GCA_913044255.1 uncultured Alphaproteobacteria bacterium | reverse complement strand
TCTTACTTGTGCCCCACTTTACAAAAAGTCACTCAACCTCGCTGAATGGCAAAAAATCAACCATCGAGCCGCACCTAACATACTCCATTTCCTCCGGCAATTCGACTAACCCATCCGCTGCCGACACAACCGATAAAATTCCAGCTCCCTGGCGCCCCGCTTTGCTCGCAGTAAACGAGCCATCCGCGCCAACAGTGAGGACACACTGGATGTATTCACGGCGCTCCTTCTTTTTCTTATGTGAAAAACCAGCCCGCACAGGATACACTCGTGGGGATTGCTCGCTCGCGCCAGCAAGACGCAAAATCAATGGACGCGCAAATTTCAAAAAAGTGACTATTACAGCAGCGGGGTTGCCCGGCAACCCAAGATAAGGAACTGGGCAAGCAGCTGTTCGCACCGTTCCTAGAATTAATGGTCGACCCGGCTTAATTGCCAACCGCCATATATCGACGTTTCCTTGGGACTCCAAAACCGCGCGAACATGATCTTCTTCACCCACTGATACGCCGCCAGAACTGATTATTAGGTCATGATTTTTTGCAGCCTCTGCAATGCCGTCAGCAGTTTTTTGCAGATCATCGGCCAAAATGCCGAAATCACTCACCGCGCAACCAAGGGAGGTCAAAAGCGCTCCGAGAGCAACCCGATTTGAATCATAGATCTGTCCAGGTTCCAGGTCTGTACCCGGTTCCTGAACCTCATCCCCCGTCGAAAAAAGCGCAACGCGCAGTCGCGTCCGAACTGCCAACACTTCGCGACCTATTGCTGCAGCCAATCCTAGATCCGCGGCCCGCAGCCGACGACCAGTGGCAAACAGCTTCTTACCAGCGGTAACATCTTCACCCTGTAACCGACAGTTAGCGCCGCGCTCTATGCCACTCGGGAAAGTCACCCTTGTCCCATTTACCTCGCAGTCCTCCTGCATAAACACCGTGTCGGGCCCATCGTCGCTTTCTCCGACCGGCATAATCGCCCCGGTAAGAACCCGCAACACTTTGCCTCTACGGACTCGACGAGCAAAGGGACGGCCAGCCGCAATCCGCCCAACTAGCGTTAGCACGGTCTCCCGACCGGGGAGAAGATCATCGTAATAAACTGCATAGCCATCGACAGCCGAGTTCGCATGTGGCGGCACATCGTTGGACGCAATTAAATCACATGCGAGAATTCGGCCATATGCCGTCGTTAGCGGAATACTCTCTATGCCTGGAATTGGCTGAATACGTTCTGCAACCAATGACAAGGCCTCATCCAGTCTCATGAGAGCGCCGCCGTGCGCGAAACAATCTTCGCTAAGTTGGGTCATTTTTTTTGGACACTCAAATCCCAACGAGCAACGATAAACTCCCCAATCGCAGCTACGTTGTTTAAATCGAGGACCGGACGGTTGATTTCAGACAAGGGGACATCGCTCGCGACAGCAATTATATTCGGGTCATTCGGAAACAATTGTGAATCACTGCATCCCTTCCGATAGACTTCAATTTTTTCGTGATGGCCGGATTTAAAACCTTCGACCAAAACCAAATCGACAGGGCTCATTTTCTTCAGCAGTTCATCTAAGCCAAGTTCGGGTGACGCCCCTAATTCTTCGATCAACGCCCACCGCACACGCGAACTAACCATCACTTGGCGGGCGCCGGCTTGCCTGTGTTTATGGGAATCTTTCCCCACCTGATCAATGTCAAAATCATGATGGGCATGTTTTACTGTCGATACCGAAACTCCTCTCCCGACCAGTTCCACAAGCAATCGCGTGACCAACGTAGTTTTCCCACTACCACTCCAACCAGCAATACCAAGCACATTCACAGGCAGGCACCCTAATTTTTATCGCGAATTATATAACGATATCCTGTTTTCCAGTACCCGTAGCCTGTGACCACAGTTAACGCCGCTGCTAACCAAATAAAACCCGAGCCAATCTGAGACATGCCGACAACTTCTCCATCGGGCCAGTGGACTGCATCGCCAACCAGCAACATGGCCAACGCACCAAATTGCACAGCGGTTTTCCATTTGGCAAGTGAGGTTACAGGCATCCCTATTGACAGATTGGCCAAATACTCTCGAAGGCCTGAAACTAGGATTTCCCGACAAACTATTATCAACGCCGGTACTAAAGGTATATTCCCGACTGACAGAAGCATCGCGATAGCTGCGACAGCCAGCATCTTGTCCGCGATAGGGTCTAACATACGCCCAAAGTCCGTCGTTGCTCCCAACCGCCGCGCCAAATGGCCGTCAAAATAATCTGTGGCCCCCGCAATAACGAAAATAGATAAGGTCACCCAGTTACACCACATACCCGGTAGCTGAAAACCCAAAATGAGCATAGGGATCAAAATTATCCGTAAAATTGTCAGAATATTTGGAAGATGATGGATCATGGTAGTGTAGTCGGACACCTCATAAAAAAAGAATTTCTTGCGCGACAAAGAACTCGCATGTGCAGGACTCAGTCATTGCTGTGAAAATGATTGTATATCAGTTGCGCTACCTTGTGATTAATGCCACCTACCTCCTGAAGATCTTGCAACCCCGCATCTGCAACCGCTCTAACCGAACCAAAACGATGCAAAAGTGCACGTTTTCTTTTTGGCCCGACACCCAGAATTTCGTCCAGTTCGGAGCGCCGGAGATCACGCGAACGTCGGGTGCGATGCGTCCCTATCGCGAAGCGATGAGCCTCATCACGTAAACGCTGTAAAAAATAAAGCACTGGATCCGAGGGGGGTAGCATTATCGGAGCACGTCCAGGAAGGTAGATACGTTCACGTCCGGCAGCTCGCTCGGGGCCCTTAGCCACCGCAGCCAGAGCCACATCACGAACGCCCAAATCGGCAAACACCTCGCCCGCGACCGAAAGCTGCCCCGCACCTCCATCAACCACCACTAGGTCCGGCCACTGCTTATCGGTACGATCTGGATCCTCTTTTTGCAAGCGCGCGAACCGCCTCATAAGCACCTGCCGCATCATGCCATAGTCATCGCCAGGTTTGATCTCGGCACCACTTCCGGGTTTCGCACCGATGCGAATATTAAATTTTCGGTACGCATTCTTAGTCAATCCACCCAAACCTGCAACGATCATGGCGCCTACGGCCTGGGAGCCAGAGGTATGGCTATTGTCGTAAACCTCGATACGATTCGGCGGAAAGTCTAGCTCCAAGGTCTCGGCCAAGCCTTCCAGCAAGCGTCGTTGGGAAGCGCTTTCCAACAGCCTACGGTCCAAAGCATCACGAGCATTTGTTAAGGCGTGCTGGACGAGTCGACGCTTTTCACCACGGCGCGGAACAAGCAATCGCACCCGATGACTACTCTGTATGTTCAGAGCTTCTTCGACAAGCTTCGCATGCTCGATATCGTGGCTTAAAAGCACACTCTTGGGGGCATTGCGGCCTTCGTAAAATTGACCGACAAAGGGCCCCAGGACTTCGGTAACCGAATTCTCCCGGTGGTGTGTAGGGAAATGAGCGCGATTGCCATAATTGCTGCCTCCCCGGAAAAAAAATACTTGGATACAAGTTTGCCCAGCCTGTTGATCCACTGCTATCACATCCGCATCCTCAACTGACCTAACGTTAATACCCTGATGTGATTGTATGTGAGCAAGCGCACGAATTCGGTCCCTCAGAACGGATGCAGTCTCAAATTCAAGTTTCTCGCTGGCTTCTTGCATACGAGCAGCGAGGCCGTTAGCTACCTTAGCGCTTTTTCCTGAAAGGAAGTCTCGTGTTTCTCCGACCAAATAAGCGTATTCGTCGCCAGAGATGTAATTTACACACGGTGCTGTGCACCGCTTAATCTGATATTGCAAGCACGGGCGCGATCGACTTGAGAACACGCTGTTGGAGCAAGTTCGCAAGGGGAACGCGCGTTGCAGGGCATTTAAAGTACGGTTAACGGCACCAGCCGAAGCGAAGGGACCAAAATACTCTCCCTTGCGTGATCGAGCACCACGATGTTTGACCAATTTCGGCCAGGCGTGATCGCCAGAAAGTAGAATATATGGATGTGATTTATCGTCTCTCAGGACAACGTTATAGCGTGGCTTGAGCTTCTTTATCAGATTCGCCTCAAGTAAGAGTGCCTCTGCCTCAGTGTGAGTAGTGATGATTTCAATGGTGCTGATTTGGCAAACCATCTGAGCTATACGACTACCATGAGAGGCTCCCCTCGTATAACTAGATACCCTTCGCTTGAGATTTCGGGCCTTCCCGACATAAAGTGCCCTTCCACGCCCATCGAGCATTCGATATACCCCAGGCTGGCCAGGCAGAGTGCCAACGATCCGGCGGATCACCTCTACGCCGACGACTTCTTGTGCGTGACCTCCAGCAACAACCACTTCCGGATGCCCCTTTCGCTCGCTTAGTGCTACGTTCGCGATATCAAATATCGATCCCAAGAGGGATCCCGTCAACGTGAGACAGGCCCATGAAGTTCATACAAAATCTTAATTTTTGACGCCAATGCGAGATTTTGGTGAGTTAACCTCTAACGAACATGCCGATATCCACGAAACCTGTGGGAAAGTGTGTGGATAAATAGCGCGACGGGCACGTGGTAAGGCGGAAGCAGGGTCTTTCTACAGGTTTGCCTAAAATTTCATCAAATCTCACAACCTATTGATTTAATTGATTATTGAGGTGGGTTAATTTTTCTCATTGGTGACCAGAAAATAAGAGCCAAGAAAGGGTTAGCAGATGCTCCACATAATTGGCGCTTGTGAACAAATTTCTCAATGCTTGTCATTTACCCCCTTGAATCCGTTGTCTCTGGGTTGAATCCCGGCCTTCTCGCAATCCAAACCGTTGGGCGAAAGCAAGCGCTCGTAGCTAAAAACGCCTTAACAAAATCTACGCCCCGGACATCCGCTCAATCTCCACGCCAACGATTGCGTCATCACCAAAAACATCTAATTTCTCAACCATTATTTTGACCCGCTCAACACGCTGGTCCTTCAGACAAAATTCAACAATCTTATCGGCGAGGCTTTCTACCAAATTTATGTGGTCACTCCCGACCAATTGTTTGACGCCTGCAACGACGTCATCATAGCTAACCACCTCACTGATTGCATCCCGCCTCGGCGACTGAAGATCACGAATCTCCAATTCCACGTTTATTCTGACACGTTGCGGCGCGTCCCGCTCGTGACGATGGACACCAATTCTGCAAGGCAAAATCAATCCGCGCACGAATAGCCGGTGCGTTAGTGCGCATGAGGCCGACCGTGGAGCCGAAACTGGGGAAGCGCAGCCACCTCTTCCAGATTTAGTTCCCTCCACGCCTATTTTACTCCTTCGCCGCTTGACTGCGATGTGCCGGAGACCAACTCAAATGCTGGCCGTTATCTAATGCAATCATTTGCCCAGTCATGGCACGGGCGCCCAAAATGTAAATCACAGCTTCGCAAATATCTTGCAAGTCAGTCCTGCGCTGCAAAGGCAACGATCGCCATTGTTGCTCAAAATCGGCCTGACTTTGTCGCACACTGGCCAAAGTTGGGCCCGGGCCAATGCCATTAACTCGGATCCGAGGCGCCAGCGCCAGCGCCAAAGTCTGGGTCATCGTCCAAAGACCTGCTTTGCTCAGTGTATAAGACACAAAATATGGGGTGGGATTCCACACGCGCTGATCAATAATATTAATAACGTTGCCGTCAATAACCCCTGTTGGCAGTTGTGACGCAAAAGCTTGTGTGAGCATTAGAGGCGCTGTCAAATTAACGCTCAGATGCGCGCCCCAACTCGCGCTATCCAGCGATTCAATATCGTCGTGCTCAAATAATGCTGCATTATTGATCAAACAATCGACGGGCCCCAATGCTTTTGCCGCCACAGGCACTAAATCCAAGGTCTGTTGCGGATCCGTGAGGTCGGCAGCAAGAGAAATTGCACGTGACCCAGCATTTTCAATTTCTGCAACAACGTCAGCTGCAGCTTCCTTCGATCGATGATAATGCACCACAACGCCCCAGCCAGCTACGCCGAGCGCGAGCGCGATGGCCCGGCCTATTCGGGTCGCGGCGCCAGTGATTAGAACTATTCCCGGCGTCATATTAAAGAACTTGGCCTAATCTCTTACTTGGTGCAAGAAACGCCCCCGTCGAAGAAATCGCAATCGCCAAATGTAATCTGAACACTAACTCGACTTCCTAGGCAAGCCCAGATCGATGGCTTGGAGTCGTCGGACTTCATCTCGCAAACGCGCCGCCTCCTCAAACTCTAGGTCTGCTGCCGCTTCGCGCATTCGATTCTCCAGATCATCAATGTGACTACTCAAATTATGGCCAATTTTATTATCGACGCCCTCCAAACCTATATCGACCGTCAGATAATCTGACTCACTAACATCTTGCAGAATACGGTTGATCGATTTTTGGATGCTAATTGGTGTGATCCCATGGGCCTCATTGTAGCTCTGTTGTTTCTCTCGTCGACGATCGGTTTCATCGATCGCAGCCTGGAGAGAATTTGTTCTTTTCTCGGCGTATAAAATGCAACGGCCTTCGACATTTCGCGCAGCCCGACCGATAGTCTGGATCAAAGAGGTCTGCGAACGCAGAAACCCTTCCTTGTCAGCATCCAGTATTGCGACTAGAGCGCATTCCGGTATGTCTAGCCCTTCTCGCAATAAATTAATACCAACAAGCACATCAAAGACGCCTAAACGTAGATCACGAATAATTTCTATCCGCTCGATGGTGTCGATGTCCGAATGCAAATAACGCACTCGCAAACCATTCTCAGTCAAATATTCAGTTAAGTCCTCTGCCATACGTTTCGTTAGGGTGGTCACAAGGGTTCGTTTGCCCTCAGCAGCACAAGATCGACACTCCCCCAGAAGGTCATCCACCTGAGATGACGCGGGGCGCACGAGGCAGACCGGATCGATCAAACCGGTGGGGCGGATGATCTGCTCGACGAAGACGCCGTGGGTCTGGTTGAGCTCCCAGGGTCCTGGCGTTGCCGATACAAACAAAGTCTGTGGACGCATAGCATCCCATTCCTCAAACTTTAGTGGCCGATTATCAACGCAGGACGGAAGCCGAAAACCGTACTCGGCAAGCGTAGATTTTCGCTTAAAATCGCCTCGGGACATACCACCTAGCTGTGGAACAGTTACGTGGCTTTCGTCGACAATGACCAATGCATTCTCTGGTAAATACTCAAACAACGTAGGCGGCGGCTCGCCGGGGCTACGGCCCGTTAGATAACGGGAGTAGTTTTCAATCCCCGCACAAGAACCCGTTGTTTCCATCATTTCAAGGTCAAAAGTTGTACGCTCTTGCAGCCGCTGCGCTTCTAACAATTTGCCTGCAGACACAAATTCTTCCACCCGATTTCGAAGCTCTGATCGAATGCCCTTAACAGCCTGCTGCATCGTTGGTCGTGGCGTAACGTAGTGGCTATTTGCGTAAACTCGGATCGAACCCAGTTGAGCCGTTTTCTCACCGGTAAGTGGATCAAATTCGACGATGGATTCTATTTCATTGCCAAACAATGACAGACGCCATGCCCTGTCCGCGTAGTGGGCTGGAAATATCTCTACGCTGTCACCCCGGACACGAAACACGCCTCTCAAAAAATTTGTGTCATTTCGTTTGTATTGCAACTCAACCAACTGACGAAGCAGTTGATTGCGATCAACGCTGCCCCCTGTGATCAAATCAATGACCATCTGGGAATATGTCTCAAGCGACCCAATGCCGTATATGCATGACACACTTGCGACAATAACGACGTCATCATTTTCCAGAAGCGCACGTGTAGCAGAATGACGCATCCGATCGATCTGTTCATTGATCGAGGCATCTTTCTCGATATAAGTATCGGAGCGTGGCACATATGCCTCGGGCTGGTAATAGTCATAATAAGACACAAAGTATTCGACTGCATTTTGAGGGAAGAACTGCGCCATCTCCCCATACAGTTGAGCTGCCAGTGTCTTATTCGGAGCAAGAATTAAGCTCGGCCTCTGCGATTTCTCGATCACTTGGGCCATAGTGAACGTCTTCCCGGAACCGGTGACCCCGAGTAAAACCTGCTCTCGCTCACCTCGGCCGAGTCCATCCATCAGCGCCTTAATGGCGTACGGCTGATCACCCGATGGTGCAAAATCAGAATTAAGCTCGAATTGCTGCGCCAATAAGGCGACGCCTGTTATACTATCAATTTGCATTTTCACGCTGGGACTTTTGTTCCCCTTCATTTTAACGAGAAGTTGAAGGGTTCGGATTTACAACACTGAGGAACCTAGTTGATGCTTAGTTTTGTTACTTAATTTACCTTACCCCAGTTTTCAGCACTTGCACGTTCGCGGATGCGTCCCATGGCTCTTTGAATATTTTCAGAACTATTTGCATATGAAAACCTCATATAGCCCTCTCCGTACGCCCCAAAACTTGTACCGGCAACCGCTGCAATATCTAACTCGTCCAAAAGAAAATTTTCCATTTCTTTCGCCGAAAGCCCTGTCCCTGTAATGTTTGGCATGGTGTAAAACGCTCCCTGAGGCAAGATAGACGTAAAACCAGGTATCGTGTTTGTTTCCCGAACAATTAGTTTACGTCGATCATCGAACGCCCTTGCCATTTCCACAACTGAATCCTGTGGGCCCGATAGGGCGGCAATAGCAGCAAACTGGGTCGCCGCGTTTGTGCACGAAACGGAATTGATATTCAGTCGGGTAACCAGATCAACGAGCGGCTTTGGCCAAACTCCATATCCGATCCGCCAACCAGTCATAGCGTAAGTTTTGCTCCAACCGTCTAAAATAATCAATCGGTCGCGCAAAGACTCGTACTCCAGAAGAGAGACAAACTCAGCATCTTCATAGAGCAGTCTCGAGTATATTTCATCTGATAGCACCACAACCTCTGGGTATGCCTCTAATCCACGCACCAAACGATCAAACTGATGGCGTGGCACTACCCCACCAGTAGGATTAGCCGGACTATTCAAAATGACTAGTCGGGTTGCGGATGTAACTTTATCCAGAACCTCTTCAGCATCGAAAGCAAATTGGTTTTCTTCGCGAAGAGGGATAGGAACTGCCTTAGCTCCGGAGTAGTTGATAACAGACTCGTAGATCGGGAAACCTGGGTTGGGATACATGATTTCAGCTCCTGGCTCGCCAAACATGAGTATCGCATACCACATGGTAACTTTACCGCCCGGAACGATGACCACGTGATCAGGATTTATCTCTACACCCCTAAATGCGGAAATGTCTGCAGCCACTGCCTCACGCAAGGGCAAAATTCCGTTCCCGGGCGTGTATCCGTGATGACCGTCAGAAAGGGCCCGCTGCGCCGCCTCTACTATATGATCCGGAGTTCGAAAATCTGGCTGTCCAATCCCCAAATTAATTATGTCGTGGCCTCGCGCTTCCAGAGCCTTGGCGCGGGCCAACAGTTCAAATGCGCTTTCGGTGCCAAGCCGAGCCAGACCTGCAGCTAATTGCACAAATTTCTCCTTTTTCACTAATTTAATTGTTGAAGGCCAAGTATGCGTCAAGCATAAAATCACTGCAATCTAACAGCGGCGTCGTTTACCGTTGCAAGGGTGGGGCTGGCCAGCGTAGCCTTTGCGCAATATTGTTTATACTCAGA
>CAJWOI010000080.1 GCA_913044255.1 uncultured Alphaproteobacteria bacterium | reverse complement strand
TAAATGGGTCGCTGGCCACTTGAATGACGGAGACGTTCTGCCATCGCTTGACGGATTTGATGCACTTTGGGTTATGGGAGGTCCCATGGATGTATGGGAGGAAGAAACATATCCATGGCTGCGGGACGAAAAGAAGCTGATTCAAGAAGCCGTGGAGGGGCGCGGCATGCCATTTTTAGGTTTGTGCCTCGGGCATCAGTTGTTGGCGGAAGCTTTGGGAGGGCGTTGTGGTCCCTCTGAACTCGCAGAAATCGGCGTTCTTACTGTGCGATTGACTGACGAGGGATCCACCGGAATCCTATTTGACGGTCTGCCCGAAACCTTTAATTGTCTTCAGTGGCACAGCGCGGAGGTTGTACAGATTCCGGTAGGAGGCCAATGTCTTGCGGCATCATCTAGTTGCGCGATACAAGCTATGAATTGGGGACCTCGGGCCTACTCCATGCAGTTCCATTTGGAGGTAGAGCACGATACTGTCGACAACTGGATGGCGATACCGTCTTACTCAGAGGCGCTTTCTTCGGCGTTGGGTTCAAATGGCGGATCAATTTTAAAAGCTGCTTGCAATGCTCAGGCGGTTAGTTTCAAAGAGATGGCCGAAAGGTTGTATATCAACTGGTGCCACGCTGCAGCGAAGATCTAGATACGAATCGTACGCGCGACAGACAGGGGTGAGGTTTCTATATATTTCTTGATCACTGGAGCTGCCTCGATGCAGGTCCTTGAATGGCGGCCCTTTGGCCCGAAAGAAGTGTTGATATTGTTTTGTGTATCGAGCAATTGGCACCCGAATCGGATCTAAAGCCTTCCAACTCGGTCAAAAAAGGTTGCATTGTTGCGGAAAATTCTTAACGCTCCAACCTATCGCGTAGCCGACCGGTTTTGTACTACCATCATAATGAGTTGGGTCGCCAGGGGGACTGTATGGCAATTCCGGAACAGGCAAAATTCGTCGTCATCGGCGCCGGTGTTCACGGTCTTTCGACTGCGTGGCGCCTGGCGGAAAGATTGACTGACACAGGTGAACCAGTCGATGGCCGAATAATTGTCATCGATAAGTCTGGAATTGCCTCCGGCGCATCGGGTATTGCCTGCGGAGTAATACGAAACAATTACTTCCAACCGGCCATGCGAGAACTAATGGCCCATTCCGTCGGCATTTGGGAAAGTGATCCGGAAATATTTAGCTATCATCCCGTTGGCTATATGCAGATTTCCTGTGAGGCTATGCGATCGGATGCAGAACAGATCTTTGCACAGCAGCACGCCATTGGATACGAAAGTGTGTTTGTTGAGGGAGGTAACGCTTCCATGACCTACATGCGGGGTCTTTTTGATGATTGGCAGGCGCAAGGTATCACCTCAGTGTTACATGAAAAGCGTGGGGGTTACGCTAACAATACAAAATCTATTTACGGTCTGGCAAAAAAAGCCGAAGATTTGGGCGTTCGTATTCTTACTGGTGTGGAGGTCGTTGGTTTCAAAACCGAGCACGGGTCTAATGCTGTGAGCGCCGTTGAGACGGACAAGGGATCGATTGCCTGCGAGCACGTAGTAGTAGGAGCGGGACCTTGGGTGCGCGACTTCTGGAATATGCTGGATTTGCCCAAGCAAATCGACCTCAAGGATCTTAATGGGGCTTTACACAGGAACGTACCTATGTGGCGGTTCTGGCAGCTTGAAGAAGGCCTATTACAGGTTTCACCTGAAACGTTACTGACCAACGACGGCAAAATGCCGCCTGTTATACATGTGGATACTGACGCGCCGCTCTTATCCGATGTGGATGGTTCCCTAATCACGGAAGAGATGTGGGGCATTTACTATAAGCCGGATTGGCATTTCAATGGAATCCAAGGGGGTGCCGCTCCCTACAAGGTAGATACGCCGGTGGATGAAGTAGCAATTGATCCCTATGGTCCATCTAGCCCAGAGTTTGTGGCAGGTTCCGACTTTGCACATATGTGGGTTTCAGCGCTGGCCCATTGCCACAAGCGATTCAAGGGGATGATGCCGCAATATCATCGCGAGCCCTCAGGAGGAATCGGCTGTTTTACTCCTGATAGCTTTCCTGTTTTTGACCATTTTAACGGGAATACAACGATAATCGCGGACAGCAACCACGGCTTCAAGATGCTGGGTGTGGGCCGGCTGGTTGCAGATGAAATTATGGGTGAGGGGCAAGAACTTCTCAAACCCTTTCGGTTTGATCGATTTAGCAAAGGGGAATTGCACCCAACTTCCAGGAGCCCTTTCCCTTGGAGTTAATTTTGGTACAAGAGCGAATCATGCAGGAACGGGGTAATAACCGTCCGAATGAATAGAGGGAGGATAATTGTGGCAAAAACGGATATGGAAAATTTTGTCGAAGCTGAAGGTCGCGAAGCGAAAGTGAAGGCGGTCCGGCAAAAGATTGATGCGTTGGGCATAGAGTATTTATATCTGCAGTTCGTATCGATCACGGGTCGGATATGCGGGAAGGGGATCCCGGCCGACCACTGGGAGACGATGGCGCAACGAGGTTTTCAACTTGTCTATGGCGCAACCGTCAATCTATTCATGAACCGGCATCAAGAATATTTAGGATACGGTCCTGAGGCGGCAGAGTTGGTCGGTATTCCTGAACCGGAGACATTTTGCCAACTTCCTTGGGATAAGCGTGTCGCGCGTGTGTTTTGCACTCTGTTTCGTAACCGGGAGGAAAGGGAGAATCCAGGCGCATTTCTGACTTCCGATTGTCGGGGCAATCTTCGCCGCTTACATGAGTCCTTCCAAGGCCGGCATGGTCTCCAGCTTCGTTCAGGTACTGAACCGGAGATGATGTGGCTTAAGCGTGATGAAAACGGAAATCCCGATGGTGGTTATTCGAAACCCTATTGTTATCATATCGACCAATTCGAAAGTCTCCGCCCGGTGTATATGCGTGTAATCGAATACTCGCGAGCCATGGGTCTGGATATGATCCAGGGAGACCATGAGGATGCGCCAGGGCAGCTTGAACTAAATACCAACTTTGATGACTGTCTAAAGAATGCTGATCGTTTGACGACGTATCGCCAGATATGCGCCCAGGTAGCCCGCGAATTTGATCTCATCGCTTGTTTCATGACTAAACCGTTCATGGGTGTTTCGGCCAACGGTTGCCATCACAATATTAGCCTTTGGCGCGGCGGCGAGCAGGTGCTGCGGACTTTGGGCCAAACTACGCGGGGTGCCATGGACGAAGTATTCACCTATACGACCGGAGGTGAAAACACCTTTCTGCCCGAGGGAGAAGACCCACAGATGCCTGGGAAGGTTGGTCAGCAGACGATAGGCGGCATCGTTGCCCACTTGGACGCTTTGACGGCGATCGGCTGCTCCACGGTTAACTCGTACAGGAGATTGTGGGACACTGGGTTTTGGGCGCCGATCTTCGCGGATTGGGGTTACCAAAATCGGACGACCGGCCTACGGGTCTCGGCGCCGGGTAGGTTTGAGTTCCGCTCCGTCGATTCTATGGTCAATCCGTATCTAATGGCCGCTGCCATTTTAGCTTCTGCAGATGACGGGATCACCAATGACATTCCTTGTGGCAAGCCGGAGGAACGCAATATTTATGATGCGATGGAGGCGGGAAAACTGGTCAAGAAACTACCGATGACGCTCGGTGCTTCTCTCGAAGCATTGGCCAAGGACGAAATCATTCAATCGGCTATGCCGGGCGAGATGTATCGGTTATTCAATGAATACAAGACGGATGAATGGGAGCGTTTTAATCACAATGTTTCTGACTGGGATCGGGAGACCTATTTAGACTACCTGCCGTAACGTTCGTAAGATATTGGAATAATCTCGATACCGGCCTACGGGCCCGATAGACATGCAACAAGAAGAAGGAACTCTTATTTCATGTGTGGCATTGCTGGAATAATTCACCGGGGAAAGAGTTCGAATGTTGGCCGTGAGATGACGACCATGCTCCAGGCTCTCAGACACCGAGGTCCCGACTCCACCGGATTTGCTGTCTACGGGGGGTCCAAACCAGGTGATATCTTAATGCGGATCAAAGTGGCAGAGAGAGAAGATATGGACAAGGGGCGAGGGATCCTAAAACGAATTAAGGAGAGGATCACTGGGGTTGATGAGATTTTGCACGAGCATGGTGCGACGATTAAGGAGAGTGAGAATTGCACTCCCTATGCGTTGCGATATGTCATCAATCATGATGGCAATACAGAGGAAATGGCACAACACCTAGAAGAAATCGAGGGGATTGAAATTTTATCCCTGGGTAGAGGATTAGAGCTCGTCAAAGATCTTGGGGATGCCACCGCAGTTTCTGATGCGTACGGGCTTGATTCTTTCGAGGGGACGCACGCTATCGGGCATGCTCGAATGGCCACAGAATCAGATGTGGATATTCGTTCTGCTCATCCCTACTGGGCCTTTCCGTACAACGACGTGTCGGTAGTTCACAATGGTCAGATAACCAACTACTGGACTATGCGGCGTGAGATGGAGCGGAGCGGCCATCGATTCACATCGGATTGTGATTCCGAACTGCTAGCTGTGTTCACCGCCCACAATTTGGCGCATGGTATTAGCTTGGACGAGAGCTTGCGTCGTTCGGTCCAAGAAATTGATGGGGTTTTTACCTACTTGGTGGCAACCGAAAACCAACTCGGCATGGCAAAAGATGCGATGGCCGCCAAGCCGCTTGTTCTTTATGAAAGCGAGGCGCTAATCGCGATGGCCTCTGAGGAGGTCGCGATCCGCACAATTCTTCCTCAAGAGATTGAAACCCATGACCCGTACGATGAGGAGGTTCGCGTATGGCAGGCATGAGTGATGAACTACTCAGGAAGATGACGCAAGAGGAGCGCGTTAAGGCTCTGGGTATGGAGACAGAGCAGCTCTCTGGTCGCTCACTTTTTATTGAGTTCGATTCGGATGAGATTGACCGTTTTACCTATCCGTGGGCTCCAGAAGTCGACTTTAACAAGAGGACTGAAATAAACGCCGATGATATGACGTCGACATCTCTTAACAAAAAAATGCGAGAACTTATGGCAGAGGGCTATGGCTCTATAGTCATTAAAAATCCGCGCGGCAAACATTCCCTGGGTGTGGGAATCCTCAATAGACTCAACCTAATTGTGGATGGTTCGCTCGGTTATTTCGCCGCTGGCCTGATTGACGGGCCAAATGTACGGATAAAGGGTCGCGTTGGATGGTCCTGCGCCGAAAACATGATGTCGGGTACGGTTGTCATCGAAAAAAACGCAGGATCCACTTTCGGTGCAGCGCTGCGTGGCGGTGATCTGGTGTGTGGAGGATCTGTGGGGTCGCGAACCGGCATCGATATGAAAGGCGGAACGATCATTGTAGGCGGTGATGCCGGTGCACTAACGGGCTTCATGATGCAGCGAGGACGTGTGATTATTTGTGGCAACGCGGGCAAGAATGTTGGGGACTCGATGTATGATGGCACGATTTATGTGGGTGGTGAAATTCATTCACTCGGTGTCGACGCTGTGCGGGGAGAGCTCACTGACCTTGAGCGCTCCTGGCTTTCTCGAAAGCTCAGACAATTCGAACTCTTGCCAGATAAGGGGGTAGGTCACTTTACCAAGATCGTCGCGGGTAAACAGCTATGGAACTACGACAATCTCGAGCCGGCTGAAAAGAAACTCATTTTATAAGACTTGGGAAAGGTGAGAGAAATGGATACATCACGTAAAAACCCGCTCGGCCGTGACATCAATCGGTTGGGGAATTCCTCCATTTTCCCGCCACATGTCATTGACGATATCCACGTTAAGTCGGAACTGGGTCGTTACCGGATGCGAGGTTTTTCAGTCTTCAAAAAAATTCCACACTGGGATGACTTGACGTTTCTTCCTGGGACACTCACGCGCTTTGTGATCGAAGGATATCGAGAAAAATGTGAGACAAAAACGGTGATTGGCCCTCGTGCAAAGCGCCCTCTCGAGCTTGAAATCCCGGTCTACGTGACAGGAATGAGTTTTGGGGCGCTTTCTTACGAGGCAAAAACCGCATTGGCCCGCGGAGCAACCATGGCCGGCACGGCCACCTGCTCTGGGGAGGGCGGCATGATCCCCGATGAGCGGCGCTATTCGTCCAAATGGTTTTACCAATGCATACAGTCTCGTTATGGCTTTAATCCGCACCATCTGGTACTAGCCGATGGTTGTGAATTTTTTATCGGTCAGGGCTGTAAAGTTGGTCTTGGTGGTCACCTTATGGGTCAGAAGGTGACTGATCAGATAGCGGAGATGCGTTCTTTGCCTGCGGGTATTGACCAACGCTCACCCGCCCGCCATCCAGACTGGCTAGGACCAGACGATCTTGCGCTGAAGATCCAGGAAATTAGAGAAGTAACCGACTGGCAAATCCCTATCCAGCTGAAACTTGGTGCAGCCCGTGTCTACGACGACGTGCGCATGGCAGTGAAGTGCGATCCAGACGCAATTTATATGGACGGGATGGAGGGTGGGACTGGCGCCGGTCCGCATCTTGCGACCGAAGATACCGGTATTCCAGGTATTGCTGCAATTCGTCAGGCACGGAGGGCGATCGACGACCTTGGCAAGCGGGGCGAAATCACCCTGGTATATGCAGGCGGAATACGCAACGGAGCAGATGTGGCAAAAGCTATCGCCCTTGGCGCCGACGCGATCGCGTTGGGGCACTCTGTTTTAATGGCCCTAAACTGTAACAAGGATATCCCCGAAGCCAATTACCAAGAAGAAATGGGTGTTGACCCTGGGTATTGCTATCATTGCCATACGGGTCGCTGCCCGGTGGGTGTGGCGACGCAGGATCCGAGTTTGCGTACACGTCTCGATCCGGATGAAGCGGCTGAGAGGGTCTATAACTTTTTGCACACGCTCACTATCGAAGCGCAGATGTTCGCCCGCGCTTGTGGCAAGACAAATTTGCACAGTTTAGAGCCCGAAGATCTTGCTGCACTGACAATGGAAGCCTCGGCTATGGCGGGTGTTCCCCTTGCCGGGACGGACTATACGGTTGGTGTAGAAGATTTTCATCACCTTTAATGGAGGGACCTATGTCAGAGACAAAATACAAAGGTTCCGAGCTTACCGATGTCGATCAGTTTATGAAGGATTCGTCGGGTCTTGGGAGCGATCGCGAACACGAAATCGGCCAGCATATAGGTTACCGCTACGACGTTAATCTTCTTCCTGACTACAACCGGCTTACCCCGTTTCTAAAGCAATATATGGAGGTGATGGGATGGGATGACCTCAACTGGCTGGAGGATGTGCATATGGGTTATGAGGATGGGAATGCCGCCGTCTTTGACCGAAATATTAATGGTTGGGTGCGGGTGCCTGACTCGATCGAACTTCCGGCAGATGAGCAAGATCGACACATGCTAGCAAGAGAACTGCTGGTCAAGTTTCAGATGTCCGGCCGAAACCCGCTGACGGTGTTGCGGAAAGCCTACGGAAAGTTCTAAAGCATAGCGCGACCGATGAATGTTGCGTGCCTGCAGACAAGGTCCAGGCCTAATTTCAAATCTGCTCTGGAAGAAGCGCTTGTGCTTTGTGAGAGGGCTGCCAATCAGGAAACGATCGATCTTGATGAAGTCGCTGCAGCACGACACAAAATACTAAGTTTAATGCACGACCGGAATTATGACTTGGCTAATGAATCATAGACGTATTTCGCAATACCGTAGGCCCGCTACGTATGGATAGGGGGGCAAAGGTCCGTCCCCTGAGGCACACCTTTCTGTATTGGCAGTGCAAGGTGAGGCAGATCGCGATGCGGAAGAATATGGGTCGCCCGGACGCGGCGATCGTCGCGGCATTGACGTTTTCTGGTGAGAGCCAACCGATGGGTCATGTAATCACTCTGATGTCAAAAGCGCCGGCTTATTCAAAGACGCCAGAAATGAGGCATATTGCGGCGAGTACGTACGATCCAGCGCAACGACGTGAGAAAGCTCTAGAGCTTTTCTCCGATACCTACTACCAACACCCTCGGGAATTCTCTGATGTACTTACCACTATTTTCCCACCAAATTCTCCGGGAGCCGCAGCAATTTGTGCGGCTAAAACATGCACCTTAACCTTTGCGAGTTATGGACAACGGTTTGATCTTTTTTGCAAAGTTTCGGTGTTATCTGGCGACGATCCGGTATTTGAGGCCAGCTGGTGTCACAACCTGCTTTTTAACCCGGGCCTGCATCCTGAGGCAGTGATTTTGTGCTTCGAGCCCAACTGGGGCCGTAGCAGTGCCGAACCAATTATATAAGATGTTGTAGGCACGCTGGTGTCTGGCCACTTCCGCAGCAGCGGAGATTAATTCGATTTCCCCTAGCTTAGAGAGAGTTCTAAATCTCCCTAAGTGGTACAAAAATGTAGGAACCCCTCTCCTGGCCTCGAAGGCCAGAGGAGGGGTTGCACATCTACACTACTCCTTATTCAAACCTCAGGAGCGCCGGTATCTAGATTTTATTGGGTGAAGGGTTTCCAGACATCTTCGTTAGCAGCTAGCCACGCCTTGGCAGCGTCTTCATGGCTCATTTTGTCAACGTCGACCAGCGCAGCCATTTGACCAATTTGCCTCGTCGTGAATGATAGTTTGGAAAATGCTGTATAAGCTGCTGGATGCGTTTTAGGGAACGCATAATTAGCAGCCTTTTTCAGCCAGCCCTTTGGCGAACCGCAACGACTGTCACCTCCATCTACAATTCTGCACCCGTCATAGTATGGGGGGAACTCGATAAACTGAAAACCATCGGCATCTGTAAAGTTAGGTGTCCAGTTAAACGTGATTATGCCGCGACCCGCTTTCTTAGCGGAAGCAAGTTCTGCCCATATTGCATCGGCAGAGCCCGCAAATTTAACTACATATTTATCGCCAAGTCCCAGCGCATTAATACGATTTGGCATTTCGTCTCCGTGCCAACTTTGAGGGCCCTCTAAAATGCGACCCTTGCCACCAGAATCGGCCGTTGCAAATACTTCGGCGCAATTTTCTAATGCTTCCCAAGATGGCAGACCCGGGCATAAATTTTCTTCGACTACGTAACCAGGAACTCCCAATTCTTCTAGAGTTGCTGCAGCATGCGTTCCAGCATCAATTACACCGCCTTGTGCCATCGCGTTATAAAAAGATTTACCGAAGGTAGACTGCCACACTTCGTGCGATATGGTGATGTCACCATTACGGATGGCTTCGTAAACAGCTTGGGAATCCGCCGGTACATATTCCACGTTGTTACCCATGCTTTCGAACATTCCACCAATAACGTAGGCCATCACAACCTGGCTCGACCAGTTGTGTGTCGGAATTACAATTGGCTTGCTCGAGTCTTCGGCGAAAACTGAGCCCGAGCCAGCGGCCAAAAGCACTGACACTAGCCCCGCAGCGAACTTACTTGAAAAATTATTCATTTCTCCCTCTCCCTAAGTTGAGCGGTATCTCACCCGCTTTTATAGTCTCTGACTTTGTTAGTATGTCCGCAATATAAAATGCATCAGTTTTTTACGAGCGCGGGCGTTTTTTCTCCGGGTCATAAAATGCCAGTGGCACAACGGTTGCCGGGAGTCGTTTTTGATGGCCATCAAGCTTACCGACCTCGACCTCGGTGCCGGATTCGGCGTATGCAACAGCTATGCGG
>CAJWOI010000079.1 GCA_913044255.1 uncultured Alphaproteobacteria bacterium | reverse complement strand
GATAAACCGCAGGACCACCCAATGGTGGTCCAAAGGATCTCTCAGCTAAAGCCATCGTCCTCCGCCAACCTCGTCACCTGAAGCCAGGTACATTGGAGGGTTCATCGCACGCACTCAGGACTAGAGCTTATTCTGCACAAATATGGGCACACTAGATTAAGCCCAAGGGAGCAATAGTAATCCATGCGCGACAAACAAAATGAGCACCCGGCAACACCACACATTAAATCCCACCATTAGAGGCTTAAAAGTTAAAACCGTATGTGACAGCGATCACACTCAAAATCCGGTAACTGATTGTTACTTATAGCATAATCTCGGTCTGTTGCCCCAACCTTGGGGTCAGGGTTTACTCCATGCCCTGTTAATAGAATTTTCTGCCCCCAAGCGGGGAAATATCGATGGATGATTGTAAATTCATTAACACACTTGGAGAGTAACGACGTTCTCCTTTGAGACAAAAATCGTCTCACTTGAATCCGTTATAGTCGGTCGCACAAGTCAAAGATCTCCTCAATTGCCTTTAGTTGATTCCCTCGAGCTGAAGATGGCACCAAAATTGGTGTCTTAATCCCGGAATCATACCAAGCTTCCAATCCCTCAAGTACTTTCTTGGGGGGGCCGAACAATGTGTTATCTGAAAGCCACTTATCGCTTAGACAATTGCCCACGGCTTTGGGATCCCCACCATCGTTGATAGCATTTTCAACATCTGCCATTTCCTCTCCGTAGCCGGCTTCTTTCCAATAGTTTCGGTAATTTTTCAGAAACGTGTATGGCACAAGAGTTTTGCGATTCACTTCGGCCGCAATGTCTTCGTCCTCGTAGACACAAGTGGGGATCATATCTCCAATGAAGAAATTGGGATCGTTTCGTTTCTGCGCAGGGAGCACTCCCAAAGATTCACTCATATGGGAGCGAGACCCATTAGCAAAAACCATGCCATCCCCTATGGCGCCTGCTAACAAGATCATTTTCTTGCGCAATGTTGCGAGCGTAATAGGAGGTAACTCACCAATCCTTTCTGCATTTCGTGCTGTTTCTACAAAACCTCGAATGTCCGACCACGGCTTTCCGACGCTCACGCCGTGACGTTCGTGCGAAGGCGCGTGGGCCACACCAATACCAAAACGGAATCTCCCATCCGATATTTCATGTATGAAGGCCGCTGCTTGCGCCAAGTCGAGTGCTGATCTGAAATATATTGGGCAAATCGACGTACCGAAGACAATGCGCTTGGTCGCCCAACCAATTGCCGTCGCAAGAGCCATGTTGTCGCCAAGAGATGGTAAATATATTCCAGCGAAACCTCTACTCTCCGACTCTTTCGCGAATTCAATAATTTTATGACGTCGCCCCGGAAGAGCGGAAAGAGAAATAGCGGGCATCTGAATTGACATATTTCAATCCCTTTTCGTTTATAACTCCGTTGATTTCCCGTACACGGGAAGAAGAATGCCAAAATAAATCATGGAACCGAGTACAACGTGCCGAAACGACCCAGGTGTAATTTGCTCAAACACATTATAATAGTAACTAGAACGGAAAACCCACACAGGGACGCATTCGTATGGATATCGGTTTCTTTAGTTACAATTCAGATTACGGCATACAGCCACACGATCTTGCGAAAGAGTTAGAGGAGCGAAGATTTGATTCACTCTGGGTTGGTGAACACACTCATATACCAGCCAGCAGAAAAACGCCCTTTCCAGGCGGCATCGATCTTCCACGCCCTTACTATCACTTCCGGGATCCCTTCATTTCGTTAGCAGCCGCCGCCGCGGCAACACAAAATTTAACAATCGCTACTGGGATTAGCCTGGTCGTCCAACACGACCCCATTGTACTTGCCAAAACAGTAGCAACCCTGGACCACCTTTCGGGGGGAAGGTTCGAGTTTGGTATCGGAGGCGGGTGGAATAAAGAGGAAATGGAAAATCATGGGTATGAATTTGGGTCCCGTTGGAAGCTTCTCCGGGAACGGATCGAGGCAATGAAAGCTATCTGGACAGAAGAGGAGGCCAGTTACTCCGGAGAATACGTGAACTTTGAAAAAATCATTTCTTATCCCAAGCCCGTACAAACGCCATACCCACCCATTCTGATGGGCGGAGCCACCGAAATGTCCCTGAAACGAGTTGCACGCTACTGCGACGGATGGATGCCCATTGATGCTTTGTTGCAGGATCCGGCTGCGATGGTTGAAAAAATGCGCGATATAGTTGGGGAAGGAGGTCGAGATCCAGATGAGGTGCACCTTTCTATCTTCTGCCAAAAAAATAGAACCGCAGATTCGATTCAGAATTTTAGAGAGGCGGGTTTCACGCGAGCGATCATCGGTCTCCCGAACCGTGACCGGTCAACCCTTTTGGATTTTGTGGATGGCTATGTCGGCCTAGGCGAAAAAATCGGCTGACACTTCGTACGCAAACTTATTGGCAAAAAATGTGACGGACCTGTGCCATCAGGCGGACAAAGCTAACCGCGCTATCTTCTTTTGATGCGTATAACACGACCCAGGTTTTCCGGAGGAGGGACCTTTGCATGAACTTCCTGAACCAATTTTATTCGGGAAACAATTTCTGAAGGGAAAGGGGTCACTTTCCGGGAACTTAAACTGACGTGAAGCATGATTACTTCGCACTGAGCCGCCAAATACCCCTTAGTTCCATGAAACATCTCCTGCCAGTAATGCACCTTCTTCTCATCGCAGTCGAAAATTAGATGAGTAAACCGCAAAGGATCCCCTTCGACTAGTTCGCGGGAATAGTGAACGTGGTAATCTCCCACAAAAATACCGCTGCACGCATCTTTTCTATACTCATCCGTAATACCGAAATATCGAAATAAAGAGGTTCCCGCCTCATCAAATGCGAGCACGTAATAGGCCGAATTCATATGGCCGTTATGATCAATCCATTCCGGCCTTACTATTTCGTTATGGAGTTCCAAGGGTGTAGAAATTCGGGGTATATCTGTCATAAAGAGCCTTACCATTTATCGTTAAGTATAGGAGATTGAAAAGATTCGGGAACACCATTAATCAATTTGCGGGAATAAGAAAAGTACCACTGCTCTTCACTAAAACTAATTTTTTGCCCCGCTTATTACGAGTAACTTTGTGAAAGAGGAAAATCCATGTCCGAAGAAATAAATATGCCGGTTGAGGCAACCCATATTATGATGTTCGCGCGAGCGATCGGAGATGATAACCCCATCTACCGTGACCCAGAATACGGTTCGAAAAGCGAACCTAACAGCATCATTGCACCACCCACTTTTGCGAGATCTGTGGCCCAATTTGACCCCAACCATGCGTTACGTCTGAGACCCGGCAAAAAGTGGTTCGGTTCTGGAAGAAATCCGAGTGGGCTAACAGGCAAAGCGCCTTCTTCCGGCGGGCTACATGCGGAGCAGCATTTTGAGTACCACCGTCAATTAAAACCAGGTGATCAACTCTCTGTGACTTCCCACGATGGCGATACCTGGGAGAAAGAAAGCAAACGGGCCGGAAAACTTAAATTCGCCGAAACAGTGCAAGAGTTTCGAGATCAAAATGGCGAATTGGTCATCACTATGCGTTCGGTGGTTGTGCATACTGAAAAACCAGTTGAACAAGGTTGAGGGAGAGTAAAATGGCACTTAGCGCGAGCAATCTGAGCGTGGGAGACTCCCATGAAGAAGTTATTGTAGACGATCTAACTCGCACACAGCTGGTCATGTATGCAGGCGCCTCAGGAGACTACAACCCTCTGCACACAGATGAAATCTATACGAGAGAAGTAGCAGGTTACCCGACCGTGTTTGCGCACGGCATGCTGACCATGGGACTTACTGGTAAAATGTTGACGAATTACGTTGGTGACGGTCGTCTGAAAAAGTTTGGCGTACGATTCACGAATCAAGTATGGCCAGGTGACACGTTAACCACAAAAACGACGGTTAAGGAAATTCAGAAGATCCAAGAGTCATGGCTTGTCAATCTGGATATCCAGACCCAAAACCAGACCGGAAAAACGGTAATCAGTGGGTACGCAACGGCACGAATTGACCCATAGCTGTTATCTCAGTAGATCTTAGGTGGGCGTGACCAGTTTCGTAGGAAAATACCGAACTAACAGAGTTAAACACTTGCAAGCACGACCTTCTCTACGGATGTTTTAATCGTGTGTTGCGAGTTACAAGAAACTCAGTAACAATTCCAACCTGATCACAATTACGGGAGGAAGGTGCGATGCGCATGGTGAGTCTCTTCTTCGCACTTCTCTTTGCGATCATTGCACCCACAATTGCAGATGACTCGACGGTATGGAATCTAAATGTGTGGGGCGGGAAGCGCGCTTTCACCACCGGCATCGAAACAATAAAAAGAGTCTTCGAGGCTGAAGCACCAGGGTCATTTGAACTTAGAATCAACTATGGAGACGCCTTAGGACCACCTAAAAAAAATCCCGAAAGCGTCCGAGCGAATGCATTCGAAGCAGCCCAATTCTGCGTGGGTTACTATCCTAATAAATTTCCTCTCTTATCCGTGTTGGAACTCCCGTTCCTATTACCTACTGATTTACGTCAGCGAGCCAACATTGAAATGGAGGTATTGGCACATCCTTTCATCGTGGAAGAGATGGCAAAACGTTGGAACATTAAATTTTTTGGCCCCTCTTTCCTGCCAGGATACGAGTTTATGGGCAACAAACGTATCGAAACCGTGCAAGACCTGAAGGGGGTCAAAATGCGGATTTCAGGCCTAAATGCAACAGTGTTGAAGTTATTTGGTGCAGTTCCGACAATGGTAACGGCCCCCGAGGGTTATACCGCCCTCGATCGTGGAACAATTGATAGCTTCGGATTCCCTTACACATATGGGTTTGGTTCGTACAAACTCTACGAGGTTTCCAAATACGTAACTGAAGGCTTTAGTATGAGCGGCTTTATGTGTTTTCAGGGGGTGAATATTGAGGCCTGGGAGGCGGCCCCAGAAAATGTCAAACAAGCTCTACCCGTAGCACAAACAAAAGCCATTGAGGCAATGATTAGTGCCTATGAAGAAGCGGATAAATACTGGCTCCCAATTTTTCGGGAGCATGTTGAGATTGTGAAAATTGCACCGTCTGAACGAGCAAAATTGCAAGAGGTATCCGGCAAGGTTTGGGAACAATGGGCCGAAGATCAAACAGAAAAAGGCCGACCCGGGCACGAGATTTTGAATTTTGTGAAAGCCACAGTCAAAAAACATACAAACTAACTTGGGTTCAAACACAATCGGTCCACCATGACAGAGTTGCTTGTCGTATCACTATTGACATTCTTCACTATCCTGGCCCTCGGCTTGATGGGAGCTCGGGCTGAATTCATGCAACGTCGTATCGAGTCAGTCTTAGCTATTATTTCTGCAGCCATAATTCTTTTTCTCATGGCGTATATTCTTGCGGAGGTGTTGATGCGCTACGCCTTCAACTCACCGTTGCCGGGTCACCTTGAAGGGGCCGAGTTGTTGCTACCCATGATCGTGTTTCTGGCGGTATCTTATACGCAAGCGAGAAATGGGCACGTTGGCATGAGCCTCGTCGTAGATGCACTTCCGCACAGTGCGCGACGTGCAGTGAACTTCGTGACCCTAACTTTATCCGTCTTGACGTGTGCAGTTTTGGCATATTTTGGCGCAAAACAGGCATATTTCGCGTGGGAAATAGAAGACGTAACAATGACACCGCCCTACTGGAAAATCTGGCCGTCTGCAGCCATTGTGCCCTTAGGCTATTTGTTGCTGTCCATCCGAATGTCGCTGCAAATTTTGCAAACTATCATTCCCAGTATGTTCCCCGATCCGGTGACGGATGACCTCGAACAGCCGTCTACGTTCCAATGAACAATGGTCGACAATCAAGGCAAAATGGCCGAGTAAAGTGGTGATTTCTTGGACCCAGTAGACCTTGGATTGTTGGCGTTACTTTTCCTGTTGGCAGCGTTGATGTCAGGGATGCGTATCGCGTTTGCTACTGCTTTCTGCGGCTTTGTCGGTCTGTGGATTCTCCGTGGCTATACCCCCGCTGCTACACTCGCCTCCATGATCCCGCACGGCCATTTGGCTGTTTATCCCCTTCTGGTCCTGCCTTTATTCATCATGATGGGCTACTTTGCGTACTACGCGGGCATTACCAGGGATCTTTATTGGACGGCTCGACAGTGGTTGGGACACCTCCCAGGTGGATTGGCCATCGCCACTATTTTTGGATCTGCCGGTTTTGCAGCCGCCTGTGGAGCATCCACCGCATCCGCAGCAGTGATGGGGAAGATCGCACTCCCGGAACTCAAAAGATATGGATACGACGACAAAGTATCTGCTGGCTGCGTAGCAGCAGGCGGAACCATGGCAACCATGATCCCGCCGTCGGTTCTGTTGGTCATCTATGGATTTATTGCCGAAGAATCCATCGGGGCCCTGTTACTGGCGGGATTTTTGCCGGGCATCTTAGAAGCGTTCAGTTACTCTTTATTGTTGTTTATAAGGTTCAAGATAAATCCATCACTGGGTCCACCTATACAAAAGGTTCGGTGGGGCGAACGCATCAAATCTTTGAAGGGCGTTTGGGGAATGGTGACCCTCATTACCCTAGTGATGGGGAGCATCTACACGGGCATTGCAACTCCAACGGAAGCCGCAGCGGTAGGCGCGGGAGGCGCCCTCCTTCTTGCGTTGCCTCGTCTTTCCAAAGGTCGTTTCAAGTCAGCTATGTTGGAGACAGCCAGAGCAACATCCATGATTTTTGCGATTGTGGCAGGTGTCCTGATTTTCGTTCACTTCCTTGGATTCACTGGCATGCCTGCGCAACTCGCGGAAAGCATCGTCCAAATAGAGACAGAACCTATCGTGATCCTCGTGGCGGTTCTCGCCCTTTACCTGGTCCTAGGAATGTTTCTTGACGGAATTGGCATGCTCTTGCTCACGGTGCCAATAATTTTACCGGCAATCAAAGCTCTTGGGATCGATCCGATCGTCTTCGGAGTATTGGTTGTACGGATGGTAGAGATCGGCCTGATTACCCCACCTGTTGGCTTAAACGTGTATGTATTGAAAGGGGTTGCCCCGCACATTTCTATGTCCAACATGTTTCGAGGTTGCGGCTGGTTTGTGTTTGTTGACTTAATAAACGTCGCAATCCTAATCATGTTTCCGCAAATTATTTTAGCTATTCCACAGACCATGATTAATTGAGAGCGTAAGACGCCCAACCCCCCAAAAATACCGCAGCACTTCTATTCAAGTTTGCTGTTGAGCGTACGGAATAACTCTCGATCGTCGACCACACGATGCGCCTTATGATCCGTCCGTGGAATTGTATTGATATCGAGTACTTCTGTTTTAGAACGAACTCCCAAAACGCGTCGTAGATCTTCCGACGCTCGTTGCCTAAGACTGTCCACAGCGGTGGCGCCTTCCGCATAGATGTTCTCTGAAGCCTCAAATTGAACCAAAAGTTCATCCATCGCACCTTCCCGAGAAATGATGATGCGATGTTCCCCCCCATACCCTGTAAGTTGATTTAACACCGCATCAATTTCCGAGGGGTAAATATTTTCCCCTCTCACCTGGAACATATCGTCGATGCGTCCGTATACGCCATCCGGGAAACAAGGGTACGTGCGTCCACACGGACTAGGACCCTGAATCCAGTGGGTAAGATCACCCGATGCAAGTCGAATCATGGGTTGAGAGGTTCGTTCCAAATGGGTGTAAACCGGGGTACCGCGCTCACCCCATCCAACTCTAGAGAAGGATTTTGGATCGCACACCTCATGATACACCATGTCCTGAAAGAGTACCATTCCCGGCCCCGAACCGCTCGTGCCTGAAGCACTCATGAAGGGCGTCATTTCCGCCATAGTTCCACAATCAAATACCGATGCGCCGTATGAGGCCTCAATTCGTTCCCGAATAGCAGGTATGGAAGCACCGGGTTCTCCTGAAAAAAACATCGTTTTCAGCCTGAAATCATGTGGGTCAATCCCCTCGTCTCGTGCCACCTCAGCCAAATGAAGAGCATAGGACGGAGTGCTGTAAAAACCCTGGGGTTTCATTGTTTTCAACCATTGTGCCGCGCGGGCAGTCATACCGGGCGCACCGGCTCCGAAAGGGAAACACTTGGCCCTCAAACGTTCGGTAGCCAACATCGCACCCCAGGAACCCAAATAAAGCCCAAAAATTGCTGCAACAAACACCATGTCACCAGGCCTCAATCCCATTGCCCAGAGGATCCGCGCCTGGTTTTCAGCGATCGTGCGCCAGTCGTCTCTCCCGATAGCGAACACCGTTGGTCTTCCAGTCGTACCGGAAGTACCATGGATGTGATGCACCTCTCCCTCTGGAACACACAGGTAGTCACCGAACGGCTCTACGCGTAATTGTGCGGCACGCAATTCTTGTTTTGTGACCACAGGTACGCGCTCAAAATCGTCTAGTGAAGAGATGTGTTCAGGGTGAACCCCAGCCTCATCCCATTTGTCTCGATAAAAAACCGACTTCTTGTACGCGTAAGTCATAACTTCCTGTACTCGTTCAAGAATTTTTTGCTCTCGTATTCCCGGGTCCATAGTCTCCCGCACCGGCAACCAATATTTGCTTTTTGGGTCTGGCATGTAGTTGTGATCGTATGATGGTGGGAACGACCAAAATTCCATTTTGCTGTTCACAATACGGGCCAAGACAGCGACTTCAACGAAGACCCCGTTCTGCTACCAGTCGCCGAACCGTTTCAACGATTACATCGGGCGACGTATCTTGTAGTAGGACCTCCGATACTCCCATTGTTTTGAGAGCCTTGGCATCACCTTCAGACATGACGCCGCCTCCGAGCAAAAGTATATCTTCCGCCTCGCTGGCTTTTAAGAGTTTTACGATCTTTGGAAAAATCGTCATATGTGCGCCCGACAATAGGCTCACACCAAGAACATCTACATCTTCTTGCACCGCAGAGTTCACCACTTCTTCTGGTGTACGATGAAGCCCCGTATAAATTACTTCCATCCCGGCGTCACGCAGGCATCGAGCAACTATTTTTACCCCCCGGTCATGGCCGTCAAGCCCAACCTTCGCAATTAAAACTCGAATTATCCGTGTACTGTCTTTTGCACCCACCATATTCATTACCCTGTACACTTTCCCGTCACGTTTAGGCGAGGGAAAACCCGAACGTACAATACCTGCTTTGTCCTATCGAGTTTTATCAAATCGAATCTTCTCCGCGTCATCCCAGCTTGATAACGGTTGCAAATCAGGAACAGAGGGAAGTCCCGAGCTCGCATCGGGCGACACCGCGTCCCTCGTCACCAAAACATCAAGGAGTGCCGGTGCACGCTCAAACGCTCGTGTCAGAGCAGTAGGAAGGTCTCCAGGATTGTGAATGCGCTCAGCGTGTAAACCTAAAGCGCGCGCCAAGGCGGCATAATTTGAAAATCGAAGTTCGGAACCCTCGATACGGCCTTCATAGTTCTGAATTTGATCGATCCGTTCGATATTCCAAGCACCGTTGTTGGCAATCACAAATACAGCTCGCGCGTCATGGCGCAAGGCCGTGTCCAGTTCCATTGCGTTGAAACCGAAAGCGCCATCGCCCATAACGGCGATTACATCTCGCGTGGGGTAAGCCAAAGCAGCAGCG
>CAJWOI010000078.1 GCA_913044255.1 uncultured Alphaproteobacteria bacterium | reverse complement strand
GGGGGAAGGTGACGATTCGGATACTACTGTTGATACTTTAGGTGTTGACGGCATAGATGAGTCTGACGTTGATGCTATCGACTCCGATGAACTCCAGACGGAGCTCGCCGACGATGGTGAGCTCGTTGACGGAGATGAGGCGGATACAAAGGGTGAGCCCTGGAGGCCGCCATATGAAGGTTCTAACTCCGGCCGACGTTATCACGCATACGGTGAAGAGTTTGATGAAATAATTGATGCCAACGACCTGTGTCCGGCCGATGAACTTGCGCGTCTACGGATTCATCTCGATCAGCAATTGACGAGCTTGCAGGGGATCATAACGCGCCTTGCAAACCGTCTACAGCGCCGCCTGCTTGCAAAACAGACTCGGGCTTGGCAGTTTGACCTAGATGAAGGTCTGCTCGATACGGCCAGGCTTGCTCGTGTAGTTACAAATCCAGCGTACCCCTTATCGTACAAGCTTGAAAAGGAGACCTCGTTCCGCGACACCGTGGTAACTCTACTCTTAGATAACTCGGGGTCCATGCGCGGACGGCCAATTACAGTTGCGGCAATGAGCGCTGATATCCTTGCTCGCACGTTGGAACGATGTGGCGTGAAGGTAGAAATTTTGGGTTTCACCACTCGGGCATGGAAGGGTGGCCGCATTCGAGAACGTTGGCTTTCGGAAGGCAAGCCGACTAATCCTGGAAGGCTCAACGAACTTCGGCATATTATTTATAAAACAGCAGACATGCCGTACCGCCGGGCCCGACGTAACCTCGGCTTGATGCTGCGTGAAGGTTTGCTGAAGGAAAATATAGATGGTGAGGCATTGCTTTGGGCGCATGAGAGATTGTTGGGTCGACAGGAGCAACGCCGGATATTAATGGTGATTTCCGATGGAGCACCAGTGGACGACTCGACACTTTCGGTTAATTCGGGGAACTATCTCGATCAACATTTGAGAGAGGTTATTTCCTGGATTGAAAAGGTTTCTTGCGTGGAACTGGTTGCCATAGGTATAGGGCACGATGTTGCGCGTTATTATAGGCGCGCGGTTACTATTGTAGATGCCGAACAATTGGGTGGCACCATGACCGATAAGCTTGCCGAATTGTTTGATGAAGAAATCCCGTCTGATATTGGCAGGGCAGGGCGACGTTTGGCTAGGGCTTGATAAATCTGTTGCCCCGCTTGCGTAAAGTTTCTGCATTTGTAGTTGTTGTGTGGGCGTGCTCGTTTTTGGATTTTGACGTAAACGCAGAATCAGTTGATGTGTTTGCAAACCCAATTTCTGTGAGGCCTGGTATACGGTTCGAGGCGACTGAGGGGGCGCTGATCTTTAGAGGTGGCTTTGAACTTAGGTCGCGTGACTCTCGCTTTGGCGGTTTGTCTGGGCTGACTATAAGTGATGATGGTGTGGAGTTAGTTGCCATCTCAGATCGTGGGTGGTGGTTAAAAGCCCTACTCGTTTATGGTGCAGGTGGAGATCTAATTTCTCTAAATAATGCAGAGCTAAGTCCTATATTGCACCTGGATGGGCGACAAAACGAAGACAAGGCTTGGCTGGATGCTGAAGCCCTGGCTCGTCTTCCTGGCGGTGATTTTATTGTTGTTTTTGAGCGAGTGCATAGACTGTGGCGGTACTCGAATGTGGATGCCATTGCGCGGTCTCTCTGTATAAATTCGATTTTTACAAATTTACCCTACAATAGAGGTATTGAAGCGCTGATAACTTTGGACGGTGGGCGATTACTAGCTATCGCCGAAAGTGGACCATCCGCCCACACTTTGTCTGGATGGATATTTGATGGTGTTCAGGCAGAGTCGTTGAGTTATCCATATGACGGCTATTTTAGGCCAAGCGACGCGGCGCGGTTGGATAAACACCGAATACTTGTTCTCGAGCGGGGCTACAACGAACGTCGCGGTGTCGCTGCCCGTCTCATGCTGCTGGATGTTGTGAGCGTTATAGCTAGCTCTGATCTTCAGCCGAGGCGATTTATCGAGCTGGGCCCTCCGGTGCCACTCGATAACTTTGAGGGCTTGGCTGTGCGGCGCGACCCGCTGGGAAAGTTATTTGTTTATCTTTTGTCCGATGACAATTACAGCTCAAGCCAACGAACCCTCTTATTGATGTTTGAATTTTTAGAGGTGGATTGACCTGTGTGACCAGACGAAAATATCATGCCGGCACTGTCTTAAGAACCCGCCGTTTAACGCGCTGGGCATGAAGAGATAGCGTCTCATTGGGTGCCTTTTTTAGAAAAGGGTCAAGGCCGCCACGATGTTCCACAGAGCGAATTGCATAAACTGTTGCCCGGAACCTAACCGTACGTTGCAGGGCCTCACTGTACAGTGAAACGTTTTGTAAATTGGGCAGAAAACGCCGTCGCGTCCTGTTGTTCGCGTGACTTACGTTGTTGCCGCTTTGAACTGTTCGGCCAGTTAGATCGCAGCGCCGGGCCATTGCATTAAGTCCTGTGTTTTAAATCACTATGATGCTATCGCGGTTCCGTCAACTCACGGCGCGAAGTTCTAGGCGACCAATCGATTTCGGTCAAGATCAAAGCTGAGTATCTCCGGAAAAAGCTGCCAGCAATGCTTGTGCCCCAGCCACCGGGGCCAAGCTACCATTTGCAACCCGTGTCTCAAGATCTTCTATTTTGTCCGCTACAACTGGGGAAGCCCGAAATTGCTCGTTCAACGCATCTCTAACCTCAGCCCACATCCAGGCTATGGCTTGTTCTCGACGCCGTTCCTGAAGCGCCTCGTTTTTGGACATCATCATGTGATAGTCGTTGATTGTGTCCCAGACTGCATCTATGCCGATCTCATATAGAGCTGAGCAGGTGAGTACTGGTGTGGTCCAATCTGGCGATGCAGATCGCAGTAATTGGAGTGCATTTCTATATTCAGTTTGCGTGCGCTGAGCTGCGTTCAAGAGTTCTCCGTCCGCCTTGTTCACAATGAGGAGGTCAGCCAGTTCCATAACCCCACGTTTGATTCCTTGTAGCTCGTCTCCACCTGCCGGTTGAGTAAGTAAGATAAACATGTCGACCATATCGCGAACCGCGGTCTCAGACTGACCAACGCCAACTGTCTCCACGATCACTATATCGTGACCCGCGGCCTCGCAGACCAGCATTGCTTCTCGGGTACGTCTAGCAACTCCACCGAGCGTACTACCACTTGGACTCGGCCGGATAAAAACATCGCTCTCACGTGTTAGTCGTTCCATACGTGTTTTATCGCCAAGTACCGAACCGCCACTAAGAGTACTGGAAGGGTCCACGGTCAGGACCGCGAGTTTGTGTCGTTTCTTGATCACATAAAGCCCTAATGTTTCAATAAACGTGGATTTTCCTACGCCCGGAGGTCCCGAAACACCGAGTCGAATAGTTTTGCCTGTATCATCTAGCAGGTCCGATAATAACTGTTCTGCAAGCGCGCGATGGTCGGGGCGAGTTGATTCAATAAGTGTGATTGCCTGCGCAATTGTACGACGGTCACTTGACCGTACTTTGTTTGCCATTTCCGATATTTCTTTGGGAACTTTGTTGGTCAAAACACCTGCTTCCCGGCGCATCGTGCGTTACTAACTGAACTGTGTACCAGAACTCTTCGGCAGCGATTATGCCACTGGCCGCTGTTTCTGAACTAGCTCTAATATCTCACTGGCCGCTCGTGGGATATTGGTGCCGGGTCCGTAAATCGCAGCAACTCCATAAGATTTTAGAAAATCGTAGTCCTTTGACGGTATCACCCCACCGCATACAACCAGTACGTTGTTGGCGCCAAGATCATTTAGTGCGGTTATTAATCCTGGTACCAGCGTTTTGTGCCCGGCTGCCTGACTAGAAACGCCAACTATGTGGACATCAGCCTCTACGGCCTGAAGTGCGGCTTCTTCTGGGGTTTGGAATAAAGGAGCCAAATCAACATCAAAACCTATATCAGCAAATGCAGTTGCAATTACTTTGGCACCGCGATCATGTCCGTCCTGTCCGAGTTTGACCACCAACATTCGCGGTCGACGACCCTCATTCTCAGCAAAGGTTGCTACTTTCTCCTGGATACGTTTGAAATTTTTATCTGTCTTGTAGCCAGCACTATAAACGCCGGAGACACTTTGCGTAGTCGCGTGATGACGAGTAAAGCTGCTTTCTAGTGCTAGCGATACCTCGCCCACGGTTGCACGTGCTCGCATCGCTTCGATTGATAACGACAATAAATTACCCTTTCCGCTGTGACTGGCTTTGGTCAACGCAGCCAGCGAAGCTTGGCAAGAGGCGTCATCTCGGTTTGCTCGAACCGTTTTAAGCCGGCTGACCTGAGTATCGCGGACCCGGCTATTATCTATCTCGAGAATATCGAGTGGCGGCTGTTCTCCGGTATCATATTTATTGACACCGACTACGACTTCCTCTCCACGCTCGATACGGGCCTGCCGTGCCGCCGCCGCTTCCTCAATGCGGAGTTTTGGCAAGCCAGCCGCTACGGCCTTTGTCATGCCACCTGCTTCATCTATTTCGCTGAGCAAGTTGGTAGCATGCGAGGCTAGGCTAGCCGTCAGGGACTCAATGTAGTAGCTGCCACCAAGGGGGTCTACGACATTTGTTACCCCCGCTTCTTCTTGCAGGATTAATTGGGTATTGCGTGCAATGCGAGCGGAAAATGGGGTAGGGAGTGCAACTGCCTCGTCAAACGAATTAGTATGTAGTGACTGTGTTCCACCCAGCACCCCTGCCATTGCTTCAATGGTTGTACGTACTATGTTGTTGTGCGGATCCTGTTCCGTAAGGCTGACTCCTGACGTTTGGCAATGTGTTCGTAGTGCCAGGCTCATTGGATTTTTCGGGGAAAACTGTTCCATAAGATTTGACCATAACAGTCTCGCCGCACGGAGTTTTGCAACCTCCATAAAGAAATTCATCCCAAGACAAAAAAAGAATGATAGACGGGGGGCAAAATCATCGATGTTTAAGCCACGCGCAAGGGCAGCACGAACGTATTCAAGGCCATCGGCCAGCGTAAAGGCAAGCTCCTGGACAGTGGTGGCCCCAGCTTCTTGCATGTGGTATCCGGAAATAGAGACTGAATTGAATCGCGGCATATGGTTGGCCGTATATTCAATGATATCCGCAACTATTCGCATACTGGGCTCAGGCGGATAAATGTACGTGTTGCGAACCATAAATTCCTTCAGAATATCGTTTTGGATAGTCCCGGTTAATTCGGGCTGTCCGACACCCTGTTCCTCGGCTGCCACCACATAACCAGCCAAAACGGGAAGCACAGCCCCATTCATGGTCATCGAAACGCTTATTTGGTCAAGTGGAATGCCGTCGAATAAGATTTTCATATCCTCGACTGTATCGACGGCGACGCCTGCCTTGCCGACATCACCAGCGACCCGAGGATGATCGGAGTCGTAGCCTCGATGGGTAGCAAGATCAAATGCCACTGATAGGCCTTTTTGGCCTGACTTTAAATTTTCCAGATAAAATTTGTTTGATTCCTCAGCCGTGGAAAAGCCGGCATATTGGCGGATGGTCCATGGCCGCCCGGTGTACATCGTTGCACGTGGTCCTCGCACAAATGGTGGTATGCCGGGCAGTGTATCGAGATGCTGGAGGGTCGAGAGATCCTTTGCAGTGTAAAGGGGTTTAATGTCGATACCCTCGGGCGTTCGCTGAGGTAAACTTTCCGGAGAACGCCCCTTCAAGTCCCGCTTTGCTGCAGCTGTCCACGCTGCGAGATGATGTTTTTCGTTGCCAGCCATAGCTTTGTCGCGTTATCCCAGAGCTCGGCGTTGTGCCGAGTTTAAGGAACGCAAGTCTATAACTTTTGTCCGATCTCGCCTAGCACCACTAGGGGCGGCGTTGGCCAGGGAGAATAATTTTGGACATACATCCGCAATTAAATTCTTTGCTTAGTGATTTAGCTGCTGCTGATTACCCAGATCAGACCACGGTGCCGCCGGCACAGGCGCGCGAAATCACCGATGATCGGGCCAAGCGCTTCTATGGTCCTTACGATGAGGTAGCGTCTGTGATGGATATCACGATCCCGGGTCCTGCTGGACCAATGGCCGCGCGGGTGTATAAACCTGAGGGAGACGGTCCCCACCCAATCCTCATCTATTACCATGGCGGTGGATGGGTTCTGGGCAGCCTAGACAGCCATGACAGAGGTGTACGTGGGCTCACTCGTGCCTCGGAGTGTCTAAGTGTATCTGTAGAGTACAGATTGGCCCCGGAAAGCCCTTTCCCGGCAGCTGTTTCGGATTGTTTGGCAGCGCTTAAATGGGTTGTAGAAAATGCTCATCGTTTTGATGGTGATCCCACTCGAGTTGCGGTGGGCGGCGACAGTGCAGGAGGTAATTTAGCGGCAGTAATTGCTCTCTCTACGAGAGATTCCGGGCCCGAGTTGGCGTTCCAGCTCTTGATTTACCCTGTGGTCGACTCAGATCTAAACAGGGATTCGTACAAAACTTTTGCCAATGCCCCGATGTTACCAGGGCACAGAATGGCTTATTTCTGGGAGCAATATGTTCCGAATCCTGACGAGCGCTCTGACTGGCGCTGTGCCCCGTTTCGCGCTGAGAATCATAAAGACCTGCCTCCAGCATTGGTGATCAGCGCTGGTATAGATCCTTTGGTAGACGAGGGGAGAGCTTACGCTGAAAAACTAATGTCATTTGGGGTGCAGGTTGAATACAAATTGTTTCCAAGGATGACGCATGCGTTTTTTCAGGCACCTGGTCTTCTTGACGATGCTAGGACCGCATCCAACGCTGCGGGAGCGGCTCTCCGCACCGCTTTTGAAAAAAGGTAAAGTGAGGGGCTGTAACAGGAATCTATGCTGACAGTCTCGGGAAACGTGAACGCGTGCTACCACTCCATGACGACCAGCCCACACGCCTAAGGCCGTGGGTCACGGTTAGTATAATCATTTGCTGCCTGGCCACTTTCCTTTGGCAATTATCGCTCTCGGAGACGGACTTTGATCGCGCCGTGTTCTCTTTGGGTATGATCCCGTCCGTGCTAATCGGGCCGCATTTTCTCCCGACTGAACTCCGGGTGGTACCAAGCATATTTACCGTAATAACATCGATGTTTTTGCACGGTGGCTGGCTACATTTGTTAGGGAATATGCTTTACCTGTGGATTTTCGGAAATAACGTAGAGGATTCCATGGGTCATGCCAGATTTCTGGCATTTTATTTGATTTGTGGAGCCTGCGCCGCTTTGGTCCAAGCTTATGCGGCTCCGATGTCAGATGTCCCGATGATAGGCGCCAGCGGAGCAGTTGCAGGAACCCTTGGCGCTTACCTCTTGTTGCATCCGCGTGCACGAATACTGACTTTTGTGTTTTTGGGAATCTTTTGGACTTTTATCCGTTTGCCCGCGGTGGTTGTGCTGGGCGGTTGGATCGCGCTCCAATTCGCAAACGCAATTGGAACGCAGCCTGACACGAGCGGTGTAGCCTGGCTGGCTCACATCGGGGGATTTCTTTCAGGGATAATGCTTATTGGAGTATTTAAGTATCGCACCGTAAAGTTTTTTGGCAGATCACGTTCAGGGCCGTGGGGGAAAAGTTGATCAGGTAGCTGGTTCACCATATGAAGGCAGGTAACGCGAAATCAGGAAAGATGCTCTGCTCTGCGCACAGTTTTTCAAGGCGGCCAGACGCGGCCGATTCGCCCCAGGTAATGCCGAGTCGTTTTGCTAATACGCCGCCCAGCACCAAAGCAGTAGTCAAACCAACGTCTTGTGCCCCCTTGATGTCGGTGTGAAGCGTGTCTCCGACCGCTAATATGCGGTTCCGCGCAATGCCTTTCAGCTGTTTTAAACAAGTCTCATAAAACGTTTGGTGCGGTTTCCCAAAGTAGTGTGCTGCGCCGCCCATTTCTTGATATCGGTTAGCTATGGCGCCAGCGCAAATGACTTGGTCACCATTTTGTCGGACAACAACGTTATCGGGATTGGCGCAAATCATTGGGACATTGTTTTTTTTTGCAATTTGTAGGCATGGCTCGTACCGGTCCAATTTGTCAGAGTCGTCAACGACACCCGTTGTTAAAATAAAATCTGCTGCACCTAAATTTTCAGTGCAGGAATATTTGAGTCCCTGGAGCAAATTTTGATCGCGATTTGGTCCTATATGAAAATATGATCTCCCAAGCGCAGCTATGCTGGGATCAGTGCGCTCAGCAAGAGCCAATCGGCTTGCTTCTCCGGACGTCAGGATGTGGTCGTAGAGTGAGGGACCCATACCGATAAATTCAAGTCGTTTCGCCACCGAAGATGCTGTGCGTGGTGCGTTCGACAACAAAATGATACGTTTTCCGACATTATGAAGCTCCTGCAAGCAATTTTTTGCACCAGGATAAGGGGTGGCTCCGTCCATCAGCACGCCCCATACATCCAGAACAAATGCGTCAAACTTTGTGGCTAGGATAGAAAGGCTCGCTTCAGCTTTGATTTGCATTCGGATTCCTAAGACTGACGTACTAATCGGGATCATATTTTATGGAGCCGCCAATATACAGACTACCAATGCTACACTAGGTGCAAACGGCGAATCAAAAAACGAATACTCCATTGTTGCTTAATAGTCAGCGGCATCTATGCCGACAACGGAAGAGATATTCTCAAACCCGTCGGCATGAAGCCGCTCGGCCAAGCGCAATTTGATCCGTGAAATTAAGCTTGGGCCATGATAGATCAATGCAGTGTACAGCTGCACGAGTGAAGCACCGGCGCGAATCTTTAAGTAGGCGTCATCTCCAGAGCTTACACCGCCGATCCCAATGAGTGGGATGGACCCATCGACACGTCTATACATGTCTGCCAACAGCGACGTTGAACTTTGAAAGAGGGGACGCCCGCTTAGGCCGCCTGTTTCCATTCGGGATGGGCTCTGAAGTTTTGGAGGCCGCGATACTGTAGTGTTGGCAATCAGCAGTCCGTCCAAATTTTGCGCTAAGGCGACAGAGGCAATTTGGCCCCGGGACCGTTCATCGAGGTCCGGGGCGATCTTAATTAAAAGTGGAATCGATCCGCCTCGCGAGCCCGACAGCCCGGCTCGGCGATCTTGTAAAGTAGAGACTAGCCGGCTTAGGCTATCTTGGTCTTGCCATGCCCGGAGTCCAGGCGTGTTCGGGGACGAGATATTTACCACCAGGTAATCGACTAACGGCGCCAAACGCGTAAAGCATGTTCGATAGTCATCAAGTGGGTTATCACTATTCTTGTTTGGGCCAATATTTGCACCAACTACTCCCCGGTAAGGTCGGGCACGAGCAAGGCGTCTAGCGATTATCTCGACACCCCGGTTATTGAAGCCCAATCTGTTAATCACAGCACCGTCTTTGCTTAGGCGGAATACTCGCGGTTTGGGGTTTCCGGTTTGTGGAAGAGGGGTGACAGTGCCGACCTCAATAGATCCAAATCCTTGAGCCAAAAGGGGTGATACTGCCTCTGCGTCCTTGTCAAAACCAGCCGCGAGCCCAATAGGATTGCCAAAATCCAGCCCCCAGCAGCGGTGAGCTATGACATGTGGGTCGGATTCCTGGTTTGACGACGCTAATCCGAAGTGCAACATTTTAAGAGCGGCGTGGTGTGCGGTCTCAGGTGGCAATCGACGCAGAATGGCTCCACCCATTTCCCCCCAACCGATCATGGGTCGCCCGATGCAGGCTTCGCAGTGGAGG
>CAJWOI010000077.1 GCA_913044255.1 uncultured Alphaproteobacteria bacterium | reverse complement strand
CGGATTCGGGACCTCTCCGTGATTGACGCCACTTGTCCGCTTGTGGAGAAAGTACACAAGGAGGCTCAAAAATTTGCTGCACAGGGGCGAAAAATTGTTCTGATAGGTCATCGTGGACATCCCGAAGTCGAGGGGACAAGTGGCCGCGTGAAAGGTGGCGTTGTACTGGTTTCATCTGTTTCGGACGTGGAAAGTCTCGATCTCGAAGAGTCCGCGGAGCTGGCCTACGTAACACAAACTACCCTAAGCGTCGATGATACAAGGGAAATAATAAAAACTTTACGTCAACGATTTCCGAACATCACCGGTCCCAACCTTCGTGATATTTGTTACGCTACTCAAAATCGGCAAAGCGCAGCACGTGACTTAGCCAATAGGGTCGATGTTTTGTTGGTGATTGGGGCAACTACAAGTTCTAACTCAAATCGTTTGCGCGACATAGGCGAGGAAATGTCGGTACCAAGTTATTTGATTGAGGACGCCGGTTCGATCGATCCGAAGTGGTTGGAGGGCGCAGAACGGGTGGGAATCACGGCCGGCGCATCTGCTCCAGAGAAATTGGTGCAAGAGGTGATCCAATATTTGCGTGGTTTCGCGATGGTTGAGACGGAAACACTGCCAGGTATTGTTGAAAGTATACAGTTTAAATTGCCCGCAGAGCTAAAAACGAAATGAATCTTGTTATGGCGAAGCATCATTAGTTAAGAGATGCATCCGCCCGTGCCGTAGTTTCATGAAACGAGTTTTTAAAGAATTGAAAGTTTCTTGAATTATGTTCTGAGCCTGTCAGGCTGGCTTGACGAATGGCTCTGGGTTATGAAGAGTGAGTGCTGACACTGCAATATCTGCAATATTGGATGCAGTTAGTTGGGCATCTTGATACATCCCCGACGGCGTCCCATGGCTTATAAAACGGTCGGGAAGAATCATTGGTCGCACCTTGAGGCCATCGTCAAGCAATCCGTTGGTAGTTAGATACTGCATAACGTGGGCGGAGAAACCACCTATGGAGCCTTCCTCGATTGTTACCAAGATCTCGTGATCAGTTGCTAATAGTTTCAGTAGTTCTGTATCCAACGGCTTAGCGAACCGTGCGTCCGCAACGGTGGTTGGCAGGCCTTGTCGGGTTAAGTCATCTGCGGCCCTTAGGCATTCATATAAACGTGCGCCATATGACAAGATTGCTATACGGCTTCCTTCTCGAATAATCCGTCCTTTCCCAATCGCGAGTGGCGCGCCATGTTCTGGAAGATCAACGCCGACACCTTCACCACGCGGGTATCGTAGTGCAGACGGCCGGTCATTTATCCTGGCGGCCGTTGCAATCATGTGCATCAATTCTGACTCATCTGCAGCAGCCATCACCACGAAATTCGGCAGTGTGGCCAAATAGGTAATATCGTATGAACCCGCGTGGGTGGGGCCGTCAGATCCAACCAATCCGGCGCGATCGATAGCGAATCTCACGGGTAAGCATTGAATTGCTACGTCATGTACAATTTGATCATAGGCTCGTTGTAAGAAGGTCGAATAAATAGCGGCGAATGGCTTGTAGCCTTGCGTGGCTAACCCAGCAGCAAAGGTTACTGCGTGTTGTTCAGCGATGCCGACATCAAAAGTACGTTCAGGAAATTTCTCGGCAAATTTGTCAATGCCTGTGCCCGATGGCATGGCCGCGGTGATCGCGACGATTCTTTCATCGATTTCGGCTTCATGGATAAGTGATTTTGCGAAAACCGCTGTATAACTTGGAGAGTTCCCCTTTTTTATTGGTTGCTCACCGGTTACCACATTAAATTTATTTACTCCATGGAATTTGTCTGTGGCCTTCTCTGCCGGCGGATATCCATGCCCCTTCCGAGTGATAACATGTATCAAAACCGGTCCGCCACTTTTTGCATCTCGTACATTGCGTAGAACAGGCAGTAAGTGATCGATATTGTGGCCGTCAATCGGGCCTACGTAGTAAAAACCTAATTCTTCAAACAACGTACCACCGGTAATCATACCTCTTGCGTACTCTTCGGCGCGCTTAAAGGCTTGCGCTAGAGGTCGAGGGAACTTCATTGCTACTTGTGTGGCAACGTGGCGCAGGCTTCGGTAGGATTTTGATGAAATTAAACGTGATAAATATGCACTCATTGCCCCGACTGGAGGTGCAATCGACATGTCATTGTCGTTTAATATCACTATGAGGCGAGTTCCCAGGTGTCCGGCGTTGTTCATAGCCTCGTACGCCATCCCAGCGCTCATAGCACCATCGCCAATTACAGCAATCACATTGTGGCTTTTATTGTCCAGGTCACGCGCCGTTGCCATTCCGAGAGCGGCCGATATAGATGTCGAAGAATGAGCCGCTCCAAATGGGTCATACTCACTTTCGGCCCGCCTGGTAAAGCCATAAAGACCATTTGGTTGGCGTAAGGTATGAATGCGGTCACGACGTCCCGTAAGTATTTTATGGGGATATGACTGGTGTCCAACGTCCCATATAAGCAAGTCATCGGGTGTGTCAAAAATGTGATGGAGTGCGATAGTAAGCTCTACCACACCAAGTCCAGCCCCAAGATGCCCGCCCGTGCCGGATACCACATCTATAAGTTCTTGGCGCAACTCACCTGCTAACTGGCCAAGTTCAGAACTAGCCAACTGGCGCAAGTCGGCGGGAATATTAATTGTATCTAATAGAGGGGTTAAACGTTTAGCGTTTATAATTGGTCTCCTCGGAGCTCCAGAACAATTACCCTAGGCCTTAATTTTTTTTAGAAATATTCAAGTTCCTAAACGACATAAATAAATACTAAAGAAAGGTATGCAAGCCACTTCTGTTTTTTTTTGGTTCTTTTGGGATTTTGTGTCTCTTAGATGCCGAAAAATTAAAGCAATGAAAGTTGACTTTCCTGTTTAAGTTGGAGTTTTTAACGTTTCAGGTTTGGTTGCGTTTTTTGAGCAAGGGCTCTCCCTGTCTCAGTGAGCCGGCATACCAGCCAGTCTGGTTTCAGGGGGTTTCGGAACCAGGGTTCGGCCCAACCACGTTCCACGCAGCTTTGGATTGTGCGCGGACGGATTTTTGCACCATCTTCATCAAAGAGAGGTAGCTTTCCTCCAGGTTGGTTTAGCCCGCGCCCGAGCCAACGCATCTGTGCGTTTGAGGGCACAACAGTCTTGCGTGAAGGAGGTTCAATAATACAGTCATTCACCGATTTTTCGGCTCGTTTTTCATCAACCATTTTTGTTCACCCCCACCCACCGCCGGGAAGCCTTTGCACCTTTGCGGGGCGCGGCGTCATTATGAAATGAATGGACCGTACCAATTTTACTTAGAATTTCGTCGGTGCTCGTTCAAACTTGTACGCAATATTCAACTGAGGCAGAGCCTAGTCACTTTCATTGCGATTTGTCGAGCCCAGAATAGTTTTTAGCTAAATCGGTATGCAGTTGCATAAACGATTTGTCCTTGTGGGGCAACAGAACACACTTTAGATCTCCAACAAAATAGGGACTCTAATTTTACTGAATGGGCCTCTCCGGCTCAAATTACTACTTTGGTCTCCGGCGACTTGGTTCAATCAGTCGGCCATCGCGCTGACTCTTTTGGATCGAGTGCATCTTGAAGGCCATCGCCCAAAAAATTAAACGCAACCACAGTAATAAAAATGGCCAGCCCCGGCCACACAGCCAGCATTGGCACCTCGTAGATAAGCTCCTGGGCATTACTCAACATATTGCCCCAACTTGGAATTGGTGGCTGGATGCCGAGTCCGAGGAAACTTAGCACCGATTCGAGCAGGATAATGTTGCCCACAGAAAGTGTAGTCGAGACTAAGATGGGTGAAATCGAGTTAGGTAGTATATGGCGCAACATAATCCACGTGTGGCTTGCCCCCTGCGATAATGCGGCGAGTACGAAGTCTCGTTCGCGCAAACTAAGTGCCGCCCCCCGCACTAGGCGGGCCACGGTGGTCCAGCCAACTAAGGAAATTATTAGGACAATACGGTAAAAGCTTAGTTCAGGGCTGTTAGCGACCGCTGGTGACACACCCAGTTTGCTTAAGTCTACGGCTGCTAGGACTATCAACAATGGTAAAAGCGGCAGTGCAATTACACTGTCGGTGAGTCGCATTAACAAAGAGTCCAACCAACCACCGAAATAGCCTGCTGGAATGCCAATTATAACTCCGAAAAGGGCGGCAAGTACCGCCGTAGTGAGTCCCACCAATAGCGATACGCGTCCGCCGTAAAACAGGCGTAGAAGGACATCTCGACCAAGTTCGTCGGTACCGAATGGATGAGACAAAGATGCTGTTTCAAAGCGATTCAGTAAATCAACGGATGAGGTGTTGTATCCAGATACATATTCAATTATTGGTGCGGCTACGGCCAATATAACCAGCATTATCAAAATCAACCCACTCAACAGAGCCATACGGTGTGTACAAAACCGGCTCCAAGTCAGTTGCGACGGACTCAGTTCACGTCGCTCAGGGTCGATTTTTTGTGTCATCGCTTCCACTTCACCTACCGGTAGTGAATTCGCGGATCAAGCCACGCGTAGATCAAGTCAGCCAGCAGATTGCTGGCAAGCACCAACGCTGTTGCAAATAGTAGACTCACAAGCGCCATGTTGAAGTCATTGCCCATAATTGAGTCGTAGATCAATTTCCCCATTCCTAGGTATGAAAACATTGTCTCCGTGATCAATGCCCCAGAAAACAGGGTGCCAAAACTCAGAGCAATTACGGTTACGACTGGGATCATCGCGTTCCGAAGTGCATGCTTAAAAACAATCGTGCTCTGACTCAGACCTTTAGCCCGTGCGGTCCGAATATAATCGTTGCGCAAAACTTCCATCATTGCGGACCTCACGTAGCGCGTTAGGCTCCCGATTGATGCGATACTCAAAGTAACGACAGGTAAAATCATATGGCGAAGACTGTCGGCCAGGCCACTTTCACCAACGGTTTTCATTCCGCCGGCTGGGAGCCAGCCAAACCAAACTGAAAAAACCACTATTAGCATCAGAGCTAGCCAGAAAACTGGAATTGAAATGCCACCCAGAGCTAAAAAATTTACCAAATAATCGGTTTTGGAATATGGATGTAGTGCGGAATAAATGCCAATCGGCAACGCAATTATGAGGGAAAATAAGAGGCTCGCTAGCATTAGCCAGGCCGTGTTGGTTAGACGCGGGGCTAAAATTTCCAGTGTGGGTCGATTGTGAATACGTGAATAACCAAAATCGCCCTGAACGGCAGAAAAAAACCAGTTGGCGTATCGTTTGCTGAAAGGTTGATCCAGCCCGTAGATTTCTTTCAGACGAGTTGCGTCGGCTGGTGTCAAGTGCGGATCCGACTGCACCATGATGTCAATCGGATCCCCGGGCATTAGTGCCATAAGGGCGTATATAGCAAACGACATCACGAACAATACTATGACAGATTCGGCAAGGCGTTTTGTTACATAGAATGTCATTGTTGCTACCGCCAAGAACCTAGTAACAGACTAATAATCATAAGATTTATTCGGTTATTTGAAATGACAAGCTACCTGATGCCGAATGTCGCCATCCATCAATTCAAGATCAGGTTCGATCTCCCTACAAATCTCTGTAGTTTTAGGGCAACGCGTGTGAAACGGGCATCCCGTAGGTGGCGACGAAGGGTCGGGAGGGTCTCCAGCGGGAGTTATCCCTCGCCGCCGTTTTCCTATGCCCGTTTTTGGTACTGCAGCCCGCAGGGCCTGACTGTACGGGTGGCGCGATCTTTTTAGCAGGACATCCCTGTCTGCTATCTCGACAATTTTCCCAAGGTACATGACGGCGACACGATCAGCTATGAAGTTCACTACTGCTAGGTCATGCGTGATGAAAAGTAACGCCAATCCTTTTGCTTCACGTAATTCAGAAAATAGATTTAGGATCTGACTTTGTATCGAAACATCAAGCGCCGAAACCGGCTCATCGGCAATAATCAAATCCGGCCCCAGCACGAGAGCACGGGCGATTGCTATCCGTTGCCGTTGACCTCCTGAAAATTCATGAGGATAACGATTTAAAAAATGGAGAGATAAGCCAACAGCATCCATTGCTTCTTCGATGCGTTCTCGATGAAACGCGCGATCGCCGAGTTTTTGTATTCGCATTGGTTCGCCAATTGTTGAAGATACGGGCATACGTGGATCAAGGGATTCATTGGGATCTTGAAACACCATTTGGACCGATTTACGAAAAGGTTGCAGGCCTCGGCCACGTATTTTTGTTATGTCAGAGCCACGGAACAGGATGCGCCCTTCGGTTGGCGGGTAGAGTCGAATGGCGCACCGCCCCAAGGTTGTTTTCCCGCAACCGCTCTCCCCGATCAGCGCCAACGTTTCGCCGTAATTGATCGAGAGATCGACTCGATTTACCGCGTGAATCACTCGCTGCAGGTCACCTAGTCGCCGCCGCGGAATCTGGAAGTGCTTTACCAGTTTACGTAGTTCCACGATGGGTGATTGACTACGAGGCATCATGATCCAACTTTAAGGCATGCGACCCAGTGCCCCGCTTCAATCTGCTCAAGCCTGGGTTCTTGTTCTACGCACTCCGTCGTGGCGGCAAAACATCTATCGTGGAAGGGACATCCGCGAGGTAACTGGGCGATGTTCGGTGTTTGTCCGGGAATTGCTGGCAAACGATCATGTGCGCTGTCCAAGCGTGGCACTGTAGAAAGCAAGCCCTGAGTGTATGGATGCCGCGGATTTGAAAACAAAGCTGCGGATGGGGCGCGTTCAACGGCACGGCCCGCGTATAGAACTAGCACCTCGTCCGCAATTTCGGAGATCACGCCCAAATCATGGCTTATGAATTGGATAGCCATATCAAACTGGCTTTGAATTTCCAAAAAAAGTTCTAAAATTTGTGACTGCAGAGTTACGTCCAGCGCTGTGGTCGGTTCATCGGCAATCAAAAGGGACGGTTCCCCTGCGAGTGCCATAGCGATCATTGCGCGTTGGCGTAGTCCTCCCGAAAGTTGATGTGGGTAGTCGTAGATGCGTTTGTTCGGTGCTGGCACACAAGTTAGATCCAATAACTCAACTGCCCGCACCCGTGCAGCACTTTTTGATAAATTCTGGTGCACGACCGCTACTTCAGATATTTGGTCGCCGATCGTGTAAACAGGATTTAGTGCCGTCATTGGTTCCTGGAAGACCATTCCGATTTTTGCGCCGCGTACCTTTGCCAATTGTTTTTGAGTAAGCAATTTCAGGTTACGGCCTTCGAACCATATTTCGCCACCGGAGATCTCTCCTGGGGGATCCAGCAGGCCTAGTACGGCGAGTGCGCTGACCGTTTTACCACAACCACTTTCACCGACTACACCCAGTGTGCAACCACGATTTAATTGATAGGAAAGCTCCTGAACGGCCAACAAATTGACCTTTTCATTTACGAATCTGATTTCTAGATCGCGTACGTCCAAAATGGGGTCGTCAATTTCCGGACTGCCGACGGGGGGTGGGTCCGTATAGGTGTGGCCGTGGGGGTCCATTGATCTTCGTGTATCGGCTGATGTTTAATTTGACGTCCGTTCAGAATCTCGATGACACTCCGGCCGTTGGGCCGAGTGCTTCCGAGAGTTGACATCAGCAAGTATACCGGCCTTTCCAAAAAATTACTTAAATTGACACGTTTTGTTGCTTGGGACCTTCGATTTCAGGCTTAGGCACGACAAGATAATTATATAAGCTTGCTTATTATATTGTAGTATATTATAAGCTTGCTCATTAATATTTCTATGGAAACCTGCCGTGTTAACCCCAGATGAATTGAAACGCAGTTTCGGATTTCTTCTCCACGATATTTCTCGTCTGTTGCGGACGAGCTTTGATCGCCATGCTAGGACGATTGGGTTGACGCGTGCCCAGTGGCGGGTTTTAGCGCATTTATCTCGGAATGAGGGCATTAAACAGGCTGGTCTTGCGGATATTCTTGAAATCCAGCCCATCACGTTAGCTCGCCTCCTAGACCGGCTAAGTGCGGACGGGTGGGTGGAACGTCGGCCAGATCCGAGCGATAGGAGAGTGAAACGGCTATTCTTGACTGATAAAGCAAGACCAATCCTCGTCGAATTGCGTTCCGTCGCACTCTCAGTTCGTGAGGAAGCGTTGTCTGGTATGGATGACCAGGACCAGGATCGCTTGATAGACCAATTGCGGGTGGTCAAGCAGAACCTGATAACGGCCAATAACAATGCGAATCGGAACGCCATCGCGGATCCAGAAGTAAAATCCGGGACGGGCAATGACGGAACATAGTTCGGCCTTAACTCATCGCGGATTAGTTAGACGGTTAGTGGAGATCATCTTTCGGATAACCATAATTGTTTTGGGACCTCTCGGTATTGCTCTTGTGGGTGGTTACTTCTACGCGACAGGCGGTCGATTTATTACAACGGATAATGCCTACGTAAAGGCCGACAAGATTTTGGTCAGTGCAGAAGTATCGGGTCCTTTGGTTGAGGTGTTGGTTAGCGAAAATATGAGGGTGGCAAACGGACAACCATTGATTCGCATTGACGATATGCCATTTCGTATTGCCGTTACGCGTGCTGAGGCGCGTCTTGCCGCAGTACAGAGAAAAATAGAGGCAACGCGGGCTCATTATCGAGAAGAGACGGCGGCTAAGCAGGCAGAGGAAGAGAAAGTTGTTTACTTGCGGCGTGAGTATGAGCGTCGTGAGGCGTTGCAGGAAAGAGGCGTCAGTTCGGAGGCGGCGCTGGATCAGGCTCGCTATGAATTTGATCTTGCGCGACAAGCGGTCCGACAAAGAGTCGAGAAAATTGAACAAGTATCGGTTTATCTCGGTGGTGCTTCAGATGCGCCTTTAAAAGAACACCCGGATTACGTGGCTGCTTCGGCTGAACTTGAACAGGCAGTATTTGAGTTAAGCCGCACTGTGATTAACGCGACGACGGACGGTGTAGTCACGAATATCGGCCTGCAACGCGGAGAATACGTTGCCGCTGGAAAACCTCTGTTTGGTATCGTATCCAGTGAGGGGGTATGGGTGGATGCTAATCTGAAAGAAACAAAGCTCACAAATGTGGAAGTAGGGCAAGCCGCAACAATTCAAGTTGACTCATACCCGGACATGCCATGGCGTGCACTGGTGGCAAGCATAGGAGCTGCTACAGGAGCGGAATTTTCAGTCCTGCCTCCCCAGAATGCCACCGGTAATTGGGTGAAAATTGTCCAGCGTGTGCCGGTTCGCTTGATGTTGTTGGACTATGAGAGGGAGCCCCCCCTTCGAGCTGGTATGAGTGCAGTTGTATCAATTGACACCGAACATCGTCGTCAAGTACCCGATTTTGTCACCAACGCGTTGGCTCGTTTGGCCAAAATTAAACTATGAAATTAATGCGGCTATATCTGCCCTCAGTTACCAGTAGTTCCATCTGCCATGTTGGAAAAAATTCGTAAAACTCCGTTTATGAAAATGGCGTCGTACAGTGAGTAACGGGTCCCTGATCGATAGTGTATCAGCGCCAAAGGTTCGACGTGGCTGGATTATGGCTGCATTGTTGTTGGCAACACTGATGCAGGTCATTGATGTTACCATAGCTGCAGTCGCAATTCCGAACATGCAGGGAAATCTTTCTGCCGGCCCAGATGAAATCTCTTGGGTCCTAACTTCCTATATTGTTTCCACGGCGATTATGACCCCGGCCGCGGGATGGTTGTCGTTACGGATCGGTCGCCGTCGTCTGTTTCTCTTTTCGGTTGCAGGTTTTACGTTGTCGTCGTTTGCGTGTGGCCAAGCCTCTTCATTAGAAGAACTCATAGTTTGGAGATGT
>CAJWOI010000076.1 GCA_913044255.1 uncultured Alphaproteobacteria bacterium | reverse complement strand
ACTGGTCACCTGAAGTTTGGATCGCTTCCACAATCACATTTTCGTTCGTGTAAATACAAATACTCGCCGCGATAGACATCGCCTTGCGGGCCACTTTCTCCGCGTCCCAATCGTCAATGTCGATGAGTGCGCGCGCGGCCGCCAGCGCGTAGGCACCGCCGGAACCAAGCCCAATAAGCCCATCTTCAGGCTCAAGTACATCCCCGTTTCCTGATAGCATGAGGGACGTTTTCGCATCGGAGACGGCCATCATTGCTTCAAGCCTGCGTAGGTAACGATCCGTTCTCCAATCCTTGGCGAGTTCCACACAAGCTCGCATAAGTTGAGAAGGATATTGTTCTAACTTTGCTTCCAAGCGCTCAAACAAAGTAAAAGCATCGGCGGTTGCACCAGCGAAGCCGGCTAAAATTGTACCATCACCAAGTCTGCGCACTTTGCGGGCGTTAGCCTTAATCACGGTCTCGCCAAAACTTACCTGGCCATCCCCAGCTATTACTACCGCACCCTTTTTACGGACAGACAAGATTGTAGTTGCATGCATGTTTTTTTGGGGGGAATAGGGCATTGCAGAAAATTAGAGAGTGAAAATACCGAAGAGCCAATAAGTCAGCCTTAAATCTTGGTTGTTAAGGGTCCAACGTCAAGGACCTACCATTTACTTTATATGCAGGTTGACGCGAACATAGCCGAAATTGCGTTCGCGTCGAAACGCAAAAACGTGCCGTATAGATTATAATGACCCGACTGGCCTAGTTGGCCAGTTCTTGCTAAAACATAGAAAGATCCCGCAAAACGCAGGTCAAGCCATGCGACAGGCTACGATACAACGAAGCACAAACGAAACACAAATACAGGCTACTGTGAACCTGGACGGCGCGGGCGCCTGCGACGTCGAGACTGGTATAGGTTTTCTGGACCATATGTTGGAGCAGCTTTCCCGCCATAGCCTGATTGATTTGACTGTGCGCGCCAAAGGTGATTTGCACATTGATTATCACCACACTACGGAGGACACAGGTATCGCCATTGGTCAAGCTGTGAGTAAAGCTTTAAGTGATAGGCGCGGGATAGTACGTTATGGATCAGCATTGATCCCAATGGATGAAACGCTAACCCGGGTCGCCTTGGACTTATCCAATCGTCCATATCTCATTTGGAACGTAAGTGTATCCAGGCCGAAATTGGGAGAAATGGATACAGAACTGTTCAGGGAGTGGTTCCAGGCGTTCGCGCAAGCAGCGGGTGCAACTGTACATGTTGAAAACCTATATGGTGAGAACACCCACCATATCGTGGAATCCTGCTTCAAAGGCTTGGCGCGGTCTCTACGTGCAGCGATGGGGGTGGATCCGCGTCTCGGCCGGGCGGTGCCGTCTACAAAGGGCAAACTAGTAGACGTTGGCACCGAGGAATCTGAGAATTAAGCTGCTGTGCGTTTCTATACCGTCCATATACAGCCACAAAAATCGGGCCAAAAAGACCTGGTACTGGTCAAGGAAGGATTCTCCTGGCCGGCCTTCTTGTTCGATGTTTTTTGGGCGGTGCATCATCGTGCATGGCTAACGTGTGGGGTTTTAACGGCGGCCATTTGCGTGTTCTGCATAATCGGTTACTGGCAAGTGATTGCCGCGCCACTTTTGCTAGTTGTTGTGCTGGGTTGGCGGGTAGCAGTCGGTTTTCATGGTAATGATTGGCGGCGCACAGAGCTGGCGAGGCACGGTTTTCAAGCAGCGGGTGTCGTGAGTGCCAGAGATTATGTGTCTGCGGTTCAGCGGTTTCTTGATAAAAGTGTGGATCGCTCCTCCCTGTTTCTGGACGCTGGCTCATGACCGTAGCCATAGTTGATTATGGCTCAGGAAACATACGCTCTGCGGCCAAAGCGTTTGAGCGAGCTGTGGCGGAAAGCGCGATGTGCGCGCGAGTGGTGGTAACGGCGGACGCCGATGAGGTCACGCGGGCTGAGAGAGTTGTTTTACCAGGGGTTGGCGCTTTTGCTGATTGTCTGGCGAGTATCGATGGCTTACCGGGCATGCGCGCCGCATTGCATGAAGTCGTAATAAACGGTGGCCGACCGTTCCTTGGTATCTGCGTTGGCATGCAACTAATGGCGGAGTTCGGACACGAAAATGGTTTCCATCGTGGGCTGGGTTGGGTTCAGGGAGAGGTCATTGGCCTACGCGATGGCGCGCTTAAGGTTCCGCACATGGGTTGGAACGAAATAGTTATCCGGGGGACACACCCAGTTCTCACAGGACTAGAGGATGGCACGGATTTCTATTTTGTACATAGTTACCACCTAAAGTGTGAAGATGAGGGGGAGAACCTAGCGTATACTGAATACGGTGAGCCAATCTGCGCTGTGGTTGGCCGAGACAATATGATTGGGGCGCAGTTTCATCCGGAAAAGAGCCAGTCGGCTGGTCTGAAATTTATCTCTAACTTCCTTTCATGGCGTCCATAATGCCGGATCTTACAGTGGCATTGTCCGAGAAGCTGGGTCGTGGGGATCTCGTGGATTTGTGTGACGCGACCGAAGAAGCTATTCGTGATGGCATTGGTTTCGGTTGGGTACGGCCGCCGTCACACCAAAGGCTTGAGGCATATTGGAAGGGCGTACTGATCGTACCCGAGCGCGATTTGTTTATCGGCAGGCTTGACGGCACTGTCGGCGGCTCAATCCAATTGTTGAAGCCACCGCCCAATTTTGAAGCCGGGATTTTCTCAGCCTCTATAGACACACATTTTGTGGTTCCTTGGGCGCGCGGGCACGGCTTAGCCAAAATGCTTCTGGAAGCGGCCGAGCAAGGCGCTAAAGAGGCGGAGCTGAGTGTGATAAGACTGGATGTGCGGGCGACGCAGGCGAGAGCCATCGCCCTATATGAAGGGTGCGGATATCAGCGGTGGGGGACGCTTAACAAGTATCATATAGTTAATGGCGAGTTGGTAGCGGGATATTTTTACGTCAAGGACTTGATCTAGTTTCTAGCCATGATTCTATTTCCGGCGATAGATCTAAAAGACGGGACCTGTGTGCGTCTTTTTCAAGGCGACATGGCCACGGCGACAGTATTTTCTGACGACCCGGTGCGCCAGTCTCGTGCTTTTTCTGTTGCGGGCTTCGAGTGGCTGCACATAGTGGATCTAAACGGGGCAATTGAAGGGCGTGCAGTTAACGGAAATGTTGTGGGAGAAATTGTTGCTGCGTCCAAAATGCGGATACAGCTGGGTGGTGGCATACGGGATCTTGATTCGGTAGAGACGTGGCTAGAGGCTGGCATAGAACGGGTTATACTTGGCACGGCAGCGTTGCATGATCCCGCGCTGGTTACGCATGCGTGCCGTGTTTTTCCAGGACGGATTGCTGTTGGTATTGATGGACGGGCAGGCAAAGTGGCAGTTCAGGGATGGGTTGAGCAGTCGGATATATCCGTCTTAGAGCTTGGCCGTCGGTTCGAGGACGTCGGCGTTGCAGCGATTATTTACACCGATATTAACCGTGATGGGGCTATGACGGGGGTCAACACTGCCGCCACTGAAGTTTTTGCGAAGGGTGTTTCTACGCCGGTAATTGCTTCTGGTGGTGTAGCTTCTCTAGACGATTTGCGCGCAGTCAGGAAGCTTGAGCCGGATGGCGTCATTGGTGTGGTTTCGGGGCGGGCTCTTTACGATGGTCGGTTGGATATAGCTGCTGCACTGGAGTTGATGTCAACGTGAAAAACACACTTAAGACCCGCATCATTCCTTGTCTCGATGTTAACGACGGCCGCGTGGTTAAGGGGGTGAATTTTGTGAATTTGATTGACGCGGGCGACCCGGTTGAACAGGCGGCTATATACGATGCGGCCGGTGCAGACGAACTTTGCTTTCTGGATATCACCGCCTCCAGTGATCGCCGTGATATAATTCTCGATGTCGTTGCAAGAACAGCCGACGCTTGTTTCATGCCGTTGACCGTGGGCGGCGGGGTACGAAGTATAGAGGATATTCGTAAGCTTCTAATGGCTGGTGCAGACAAAGTTTGCATTAACACTGCAGCGGTGATCGAGCCCGAACTCGTTGCTTCGGCAGCTGTCAAATTCGGAGCGCAGTGTATTGTTGTAGCCATTGATGCCAAGGCTTGTAAGCTGGGTCAGTGGGAGGTATTTACACACGGCGGGCGGGAGTTGACGGGGATCGATGTTCTGGACTGGGCTGGACGCATGACCAGCCTTGGTGCCGGCGAAATTTTACTGACCTCCATGGATAGAGATGGCACGAAGAAGGGTTTTGATTTGGCCTTAACGCGAGCTGTTGCGGATGCGGTTACTGTTCCCGTGATTGCCTCGGGTGGGGCCGGCAACCTTGATCACTTGGTGGAAGTTGCTCGAGATGGGCACGCGAACGCTGTTCTCGCTGCCTCTATATTCCATTTTGGCACATACTCCGTGGGACAAGCCAAGGAGCACATGCACCGGGCGGGGCTTTCGGTGAGACTGTGAATAAGGGGCTGGCGGGGCTGCTTAGTCGGGCCATGAATATGAGCAGTAATGATCTAAAGGGCGGTGACATGAGATTTTTAATCTACTGCTTCGCGAATGGGCATAACCTGTGGTGGCGGAGATAACACCATGAGCGATAAATTTCTTGATTTGGTTCGGTTCGACGAAGATGGCCTAGTTCCCGTCATAACACAGCAACACGATTCGGGTGAGGTCTTGACGCTGGCTTGGATGAATTTAGAAGCTGTGAGCGAGACGCTTACCTCAGGCCGTCTTTGTTATTTTTCACGAAGCCGCGGCACGCTCTGGCGCAAGGGCGAGCGGTCGGGTCAAGTGCAAAGCCTAGTGGAAATGCGTATAGACTGTGATGGGGACACGCTATTGGCGTTGGTTGACCAAATAGGCGTCGCTTGTCACACGGGGAGACGGAGTTGTTTCTTTGCGTCGGCTGAGGCAAATGGCACTATGCGGACACGTGAAGTTTTGATTGATCCGGAGAAACTTTATGGCTGATCCTGGTGGAGTGATATTGGATCGATTGTTTTCCGTCATTCTAAGTCGCCGTGGACACGACCCAGACGAATCTTATGTTGCCCAGCAATTTAAATCAGGCACATCTCGAATTGCACAGAAGGTCGGAGAGGAGGCGATCGAAACGGTTCTCGCTGCGCTGGGCAATGACAATAACGAGTTGATCTCGGAAAGCGCCGATCTTTTGTTCCATTTAATGGTGTTGTGGGCCGATAAGGGGCTGGCCCCATCCGACATCTATGCCGAACTCAGTCGTCGTGAGGGTATTTCGGGTCTAGATGCTAAAAAGGCTGGGAAAGGTTAATAGATGTGTCTGCGGAGGCTCCGGGAAAGGGAAATAATAATCAAGAGCAATGGCCATGACTTATGACTACACAAACGTTTTTGCGCGCATACTGAAGGGGGAAATTTCTGCCGAGAAGGTCTACGAGGACGAACATGTGCTGGCTTTCCACGACATCGGCAAACTAACCCCAGTTCACGTATTGGTGATTCCTAAAGGTGCGTACATATCGATTGATGATTTCTCCGAGCGTGCGAGTGACGCGGAGTTGGCAGCGTACATTCGCGCTGTCGGTGCGGTAGCGAGAAAACTTGGTGTTGCTGGGACCGGTTATCGTGTGGTTACCAATTGCGGGGCAGATGCGAATCAGGAAGTTTTGCATTTTCACAGCCATATATTTGGTGGCCGAAAACTTGGAGGAGTCAGGCCGCCGCATTAAGGAGAGAAAGCTGCTTGCCGTGGAGATCAGGCGCAGTGGTCCGCATGGGTGAGGCCCAAGCGTTTTGCTTGGGGGTTGGAGGTCAGCCCTTTCCCCCTTTGGCATTAGGTTAGTATCGAGTTGATTAGTGCTCGGCTATGAGGTGGAATATGCGTAAAAGACTTGAAGATAAGGTTGCAATTGTCACGGGTGCTGGGTCGTCGGGACCAGGTTGGGGCAACGGGAAAGCCTGTGCGGTCCAATTTGCGCGTGAGGGGGCGCGAGTGTTTGCGGTGGATATAAATCTCGAGTCAGCCAATGAAACTGGAGCAATTATCAACGAGGAAGGGGGTGATTGCGTCGTTTTTAGAGCTGACGTGACAGATAGTGATGCGGTGGCCCAGTTAGTATCGGCGTGTATGGAAGTTTACGGCCACATTGATGTGCTCCATAACAATGTGGGCATTGTTGAACCGGGCGGTCCCGAAAAAATACAAGAAGAAAATTGGGACAGGTTAATAGATGTCAACGTTAAAAGCATGTATCTGACCTGCAAGAATGTTTTGCCACATATGGTTGAGGCCGGGGGTGGGTCGGTCATTAACGTGTCGTCGATCGCCTCGTTCTTTTCCCTTGGTTACCCCTGTGTTTCCTATTCGGCCTCAAAAGGTGCTGTCAACGCGTTTACCCGGAATATCGCTACCCAGTACGCCAAAAACCACATTCGATGTAATGCCATATTACCCGGCCTTATGGATACTCCCCTCATCAGGGGGGCCGTATCCGGGGCCTATGAGGATGTCGAGGCGATGATCGCTGAGCGCGATGCTCTTTGCCCAATGGGTAAGATGGGAGATGCATGGGACGTTGCAAACACGGCGGTGTTTTTAGCTTCTGATGAATCCCATTACATCACTGGCATAGAACTGATCGTGGATGGTGGTTTAACCCTCACCATGAGGCCTTGACATCGTTGTAGTGCAAACTCAACTTTTTATTGCAATCGCGCCTCGATCGATTCCCAAATACGGGCTGACAACGAAGTCCCAGTAAAGCGCTCATACTCTTGAAGACCCGTTGGGGACGTGACATTGATCTCGGTTAGGTAACCTCCGATTACGTCAATTCCCACGAAGATAAGCCCCTGAGTTTTTAGGAGTGGGCCGATGGCGCTGCAAATCTCGCGGTCTCGATCTGTTAAATCTGCAGGCTCTGCTTGCGCGCCCACGTGCATGTTGGCGCGCGCTTCACCTGAGGGCGGCACTCGATTTATGGCGCCCGCTGCTTCGCCGTCTATTAATATAATTCTTTTGTCACCAACTCGGACCTCTGGGAGGTACCGCTGCACCATCATTGGTTCTTGCCAGGTGTTATTAAACATTTCGACTAAAGCACTTAAATTTTCGTCGTTGGGGCCTAGATGGAACACACCAGCGCCACCATTTCCAAATAACGGCTTTATAATAATATCCTGGTGTTCCGCTCGAAATTTAGTCACAGAGTTGCCGTCCGAGGTAATTATGGTCGGCGGCATCAGTTCCGGAAACTTCGTGACGAGCAATTTTTCGGGCGAGTTGCGCACCGCAACTGGGTCGTTGACTACAAGGGTTTCAGGCTGGACATGTTCCAAGAGATGAGTAGTGGTGATATACGCCATGTTGAATGGTGGGTCTTGACGCATGAGGATTACGTCGACCTTTGAAAGATCGAGGACTTCCTCGGGCCCGAACGAGTAGTGGTCTCCAGGCTTTGGGCGTAACTCGAGGCTGTGGGCTCTGGCGCTCAGATGACCGGAAGCGAGCGTAAGGGCGTGAGGTAGATAATGGAATAACTTATGGCCACGCGCTTGACCCTCTAGGGCGATTGCTAAGGTCGAATCAGCGGAGATATCGATATTCTCGATCGGGTCCATTTGTATGGCGACCATAAAACCCATTCACTACCTCCATCCTCCGTCGGGGTCGGAACGCTACTCGGCTCGGCGCGGGTCTTCAATTAGCAAAACATAATTTACTAACTCACGAACGTATCTGACCTCACGAGCGTGTGCGATCACCAGGTTACGCTCGTCTTGGGTGCGGGCAACACCAATTAAATAAATGACGCGGTTGTGTGTGTCGATTTTGTAGTTGATGCCAACGACTTTTTGATCACCAAGAATTTTACTGCGCAGCGAGGCTGTTATTAATTTGTCTCTCGCCATGTCGACTATATTGTCCCCCTCGCCTACGTTCAGTTCATTGAGCACTTCGCGCACACCATCTATGGTCCATACGATTTCGTTTGCCTGGTCGCGAAGAGCGTTGGTCGCAACCCAACCTGTTAGCAATACCCGGCCCTCAAAAACGATAGTATTAACGGTCCAAAACAACTCTTCAAATGACGTCGATAATAGTCGTGTGTTAACTTTCATCATAATAGCAGTGTCATTTATCACAGTTTTTATCGGTCTTTCCTCTGCTAAAGCAATGCTTGCTCTTGCAGTTGCTCCGACCGCTGTACCTGCGGGCGTGCAGGCACATTGAAATGCAAGGATAACGCTACACAATAGCACTGCGATCGGGCTCTTATATGGCAGTGTTTTCTTGCTCACGGAAATCATATGCACCCCATGTAGTACGGTGGGCCATCGGTAGCGCATGGATCAAAAAACAAGCGACCTGTACACCACTAAGCGGGATCAAACATGCGCTGAACTTGGTGCGTGGTGCAAGCAGCATTTAGGTAAAGAGTTTACTCGCCTTGAATATTTAAATTATGGTAACGCCCAATAATTTTGGGACCAACTCTGCTATTCCCGTTTCAATCTCGGGCGTTGATTAATAATAGGGCTCGCGCATAGAGCTTCCGTCGGCTAAGGCCAGTGACTCGTGCAACTGTTTCTGCCGCTTCCTTTGTGCCCATGCTTTTAAGGGCCGCCCCGAGCAGTTTATCTGGTTCTCCAATACGGGCTTGATCCAAGACGTCATTTTGGGTTTTTGCGGGCGGCGCTACCACGATCACCACTTCACCTCGGACAATTACTCCTGCTGCTGCTTGGTTCCGGTATTTATTTGTGAGTTCTGTTAGTAGACCGCGGGAAATTTCCTCGTGGATTTTTGTGAGTTCTCGAGCTACTGCGACTTCGCGCTCTCCAAAGATATCCAACATGTTCCGTAAGGTGGCCGCTAGTCGGCGAGGACTCTCTAAGAACAACAATGTTGATGTCAGTGTGCAAAGCTCATGCAGCGTGTTTACACGGGCGGCTTCGGTGGATGGCAGAAATCCAACAAAGAGGAACCTGTTGCTTGGCAAGCCTGATACTACAAGAGCTGCGAGTGGGGCGGAAGGCCCGGGAATTGGAATTATCGATATTCCTGTGGCAATAGCCTCCCTCACCAACCGGTACCCCGGGTCGGAGATAAGAGGTGTCCCCGCGTCGCAAACTAATGCGATTGTGCTACCGTTTTGGAGCAGCCTCAGTAGGCGAGGCCGAACACGGGGGGCGTTAATATCATTGTAAGAGGTGCGTCGCGTGGTTATGCCGTATCGAGCGAGCAGTTTACCAGTGTGCCTAGTGTTCTCGCAGGCTATAAAATCGGCACTATTTAGTACTTGGAGCGCCCGGATCGTAATGTCGGCCGCATGGCCGATTGGTGTTGCAACTATGTACAGACCCGCTGCAAGTTTACTTGCAGGAGGGCTATCGTTACTGTTAGCGGGTGCATCCGCCGTGAGGCGCTCCACCGAACGGGATTTCGACTGTGGCAAGTTCTTTCGTGGTCTTGCAGATTTTGCGCCGCGCCTTGGCGATGGGCCTCGTGGCATTGTTCCTACCGCTCATAGGATGTGAACCACCAAGGTTTATGCCGCCGACAGCTGAAGTTCAACCTTCTCCTGAGCAAATAGAAAACTTGGCAGACGTAGGAGCCGAGGCTGGAGTAAGTGATGTGCCAGCTCCGCCGGCCGTGGTTATAGAAGATGAAAGTGTCAGCGAGGTGCCGGTTGCGAAGAGTGCTGTCTCGGGAGAGTCGTTGTCAGTTGATGATATGTTGGAGTTGATGGCCGAATCGGAACGCGAAGCTATCACTGGTATAGATCCAGACGTGCAATCGCCGATCATTATAGCACCAATAGCAAATGAAGAAGTTTCGGTGTCGGTGTCGCGGAGCGACGTCGGGACTCTGGCTTCTAGCATGGGACCGGTC
>CAJWOI010000075.1 GCA_913044255.1 uncultured Alphaproteobacteria bacterium | reverse complement strand
CTGATAAACTTGGCGACTAAAGAGTTTTTTACCGCAAATACAGCATCGGAATCGAGATACGGGTCGCCCTCGATGAACAATTGCGTTGTGACGGGCTTATAACCTTTAGCGGACACTATAAAATGGATGTGTGCTGGTCGATTGGGATGCCAACCTAGTACCGACAGCATCGTCCCAACGGGCCCATCTGTGGGGATGGGGTAACTGGCAGGTCTGACGGTATGAAAAAAATACCGACCGTCGCGGTCGGTGCAAATTTTGCCGCGGAGGTTCATATCTGGCTGTTTATCATCCTGGACGTCATAAAGGCCGTTTGGTGCCGTTTGCCAGATATCGAGGATCGCTCCTTTTATCGGATTGTGATGTTGGTCCGATACCAGTCCGTGAACCTCCAACGAGTCGCGTTCGTTGGTCATATTGATTGAATCCCCATTCTCCAACTCTGGAGCAGATGTGCGGTAGTAGGGACCAAGTACACTGGATTCGGTTGCGTCATCGACTTTCCGGTTGTTGATAGAATCTATCAACATACTGGCGCCAAGCGTATCAGACATAAGAATAAATTCCTGCCGCTTGTCCGTACATTTTTGACCAACTTCTGTCAGAAACTTGATCGCTTCCAACCATTCGTCCTGGGTCGGTTCGATGTCGCTAATAAACGCATGCAAGGATTGAATGAGGGAGGACATGACTTGTTTCAGGCGTGGGTCGTCAGTATCGTCGAGTTTTTGGATTACCACTTCGGTTAAATTTTTTTCAGTCAAGTCTCGCATCTTTTCCCTCCTAGGTCGGCACGTGGATTAAAGTCTAATGGCGTTGCATTAAGCGTACAAAGGGATGCGGTTTTTGGGTATCAGAGCACGTTCGATTTTTATCTTATGCCCAAATAATATTTCTGAATGTAAATAATTAATGAGTTTGGTTAAACCCCTTAACATACGCCATAAACCTAAGATTTCGGTTCTAAGTTAAGCCTTTCTCTAGTCAATATTTTGGGGTTAAATACTACATCAACCTTTTTGGGAGTCCAGCTTAATGGCCTTAACGATTGACACAAAATTCGGCGTGCAGGGCTGGTCTCTTGGCGTCTGCGTGCTACGGAAGGTCACCCGACACCACATGCTCGGAGTGTTGTGTGGGACGTCGATTTGCATGGCCTCGACAGTAAGTTTTGCAGAGATGTTATCAATTCTTAACTACGAAACAAAAGCCGAAGAGTCTCTTGAAACTCTTCAAATTCAGGGAACGGACAACCGACGCCGGGAAGGAATAGCGATCGTTGAGCTTGACCCAGAATCTGCTGAGTACGGTAGGATAATAATTGATATTCCGACTTCTCCTGAGTTTGTCCTCCATCATATCTTCTACAATCGGGACGCAACTAAGGCCTATGTCACGGCGCTGCAAACCGAAACCTTGCACGTTATTGATTTGACTGAATTTCCGTATCGCCTCGTCCCGATTTTGATGCCCGGGTGTAAGGTGCAGGAGAACATTATTTTTTCTGATGACAATAAGACTTGGTACGTGAGTTGCATGGGATCCGAAAATGTTATTGTTGGTGACGCAGTCAACGATACACCAATAAAAAACATTTCCATGCCAGGTACATACCCGCACGGAATCGCTCTCCATGAAGGTATCGACCGCATCGTAGTGGCCAGTTGTGTAGCGCCTGACTTTAGCGGAACTGGTCATACAATTGAGGTTATTAAGGTGAGCACCGGAGAGTATTTAGGCTCAATTCCTGTGTCGGACAAAAAGGGTGCTGCCCCTGTCGAAATTGTCTTCGTGCCAGGCAGTGATCCACCAGTCGCGTACGTTACCAATATGATGTCTAACACGTTGTGGGCTGCGGTGTGGGATAGGGTAAACGAAACTTTCACAACCACTCAGTTATTTAACTTTAAAGAGGTTGGCGCTTATATGCCGCTGGAAATTTATTTTAACAAGGCGGTGGATCGACTCTACATAACATCGGCAGATCCGGGCATGTTTCACATTTTTGATATTTCAAATGACCCGCTGCAACCAGTTTTAGTTAAATCGTTAGAGACTGCTGGGGGAGCGCATCACGTTGCGATCACGCCAGACGAAAGTAAAGCTTACGTGCAAAATTCTTTGCTAAATCTTCCGGGCATCAATGATGGATCCATTACCGTCATAGACCTTGTAAAACTAGAAGTCACTGGAACTATCGATACTTTTAAGGACAAAGGATTGGCTCCGAACTCCATTACAATGTTGCCCAAGTGGTACAACCCGGCGGGACATTTTAATAACGGCCTTCCTTAATGGGTGTAGTTCTAAAGGAATCAGCTTTCCACGATCGGTTGCGCTAGTATCCATAAGCTAAAGCTTGTGTAACTAACCATCAGAGCAATCATAGGCAGCTGACTTACCAGTGCGCGGCGTCGATCTACAAACACCCGTAAGGCCGTAACGTGAGCGAGATAAACAGCAACCATGTGCCCAACCACGATCACGCCGATGGATATATGCCAAACGGTTTTTGCGTTAATGATTCCAATATTGATGCGGTGATTTGCGGTGTTAAACAAATCCCAACCTAAGTCGAAAGGGTCAGACATCAATGGTATGAACAATTGACCCGCAATTAGGAAATAAGACAGGTAGTGTGCTAGATGGTAAGCTATTGCGATCGGAACCAGAGTTAGGACAAACTGGCGAGCCGCCATGTTCGTGGTAAGCGGCGGACGTTCTGGCCCCTCGTGGGCAGAATCAAGCCACGAGATAGTCCCACACGTAATGAAATAGACGAACAGAAAGGCAATCGGTGCGATTACCAATCCGATGGTTTCTAAAATTGACTCTAGGTTTCCAAAGGCATTTTGAGCAATTGTGAGCAAAGGCGTTAGATATGTGATGGACACAATTCCGATTTTGATTTCCAGCCAAATCGGTGTTTCCATAAACCCGTCAAACGTGACAATCGCCAAAATTGCGAGAACGAGTGTAGTGAGCGAGAAACTCGAGGCTTGGCGGGAAAGGAGTCCGGAGCCGTAGGGGCGTAAGTACGGACCTTTATGACTCTTACGTACCTCCAAGGGTGAAAAGCGCGCAAAAATAGAGAAGACAATTGAGAATACTTCTCCACGTTTAAGCCATGTTTGACGGCCGTAAATAGCCATTCCGATCCAGCAAAGCACGCTATAGGCCAAGATAGTTAACGCAAGCTGTCTAGGGCGTTCGCTTCCAGACCAAACCAATTCAATCCAGGAGAACACCATAAACAGAACAAAGGCAGGCCATACGCCCAACCGCGGCGGATAATTGATTTTGCCAAAAGAAAAGCCCGAGAGTTCTTCAAGAGCCTGAAAGATAGAAGACCAAGGATTCAGAAACGGCCAGATATTCGCGACAAGAGCCGTTAAGTAGACAAATCCCACCCACCAGATAACCCAGACCATTACCGGTGCAGGGTTTTTTAAGACGCTTTGGTGCCCGAAGAGTCCAGCAGCGATTATTAAGACAAATAGGGTGACTGAAAAGCCGCTAACCAAGATCCGCACACCTTGGGAAATCTTTTCTCCAGGAATGAACCGGGTCAGAGAAATTTTATAAGAGTGCAGTGCACTTTTCCGATGAAACGTATATGCCATCACTACAAAGGATAAACAAACCGCGGCACCGGCAGCGATCAGGTACAGGTGAAGCGGCAAGGGAAGGTCGTAACGGTAAGCGAAGCCGTGTGCGAATACGGGATCATTCCAAATCAGTCCGGTCATCACTGTCGCGACAACTAGTCCGCAGCGCTTAAGGTCCCACTGAGTTAAATTAATTCGGATGTACTTCAAGGTATAGGAGGGTAATTTCTTGGGCGTGGTGAGTGAGATTTGGTGTGCCAAACCCGTGTGAGGTGACCGGGAAGCGACCCGTGGCGTGTGCTTTAAATGCTACCTCTGAAGGGACCTCTGGAGATAACGAGACTATGATATCGTATCCGTGAATATGCAGAAGAACCGACTCATCACTTGTCCAGTGTAACCGTACTTTGTCGCCTTGTTTAACGCGTACGTAGGTGCGGTCGTCGGAAAGCGATCGTTGTTTGATATCTAATTTAAAAATTTGTTCGCTCTGTTTTTGCTGGATATCTTGGCCATTCGTCTGTGGCACAATGAGAAACAGCGTAGCCCAACCAAAAATTGTAGCATTAAAAAGTCGAAGGCCTTTAGCAGAATTCATAGTGCCATCCTAAAACTGGATGGTCGTTCCATTCCCCACATTATTTTTTAGGATCGTTTTGTTTCTTGTGCAACCAATTCGTATGTAAAGTTGAACTTTGGCCTTGCCATCGTCTCCAGCACATAACTCAACCGGCAATCGCCGTTGCGCATCAAGATTATCTTCCCATAGTACTGTGCCACAAATCATGTCGGTGATCCTGACCCATCGATCCATGTTTGAAAAATTTAGAACCTCAGCCGTGATTTTATCGGCTGCGGAAACTGGGTAAGACAGAATCAAAAGAAAAATTCCGACTATTAAATTCTTTGTCATAGTAAGTCTCATCACTTAATTGTTGCCAAAAATTTAAGATTTATAGTTGGCCTTTTGGGAAATTGTTCGCTAAGAAAATTTAAACGTGGAGTGCGAACAGTTTTACTATTGGAGTCTCATTAAGTTTGGTTAGATTCGTGCACTTTTGGACGGTTATCTGCATCTCCAAAGAATTTATTGGGTCTCATAAAAATTGAAAGGGTTATGGCACCATTTGGCGACCATGCCTCGTGCCGACTACCAGAGGGTCGCCAGACAAAGTTACCTATAGTTGCTTCCCCCTCATGATCTGCCAGGCTTCCTTCCAAAACATAAGTTTGTTCTATGTCGGTGTGCTCATGCAATTGGAGTCGAGAGCCAGGTGCCCAACGAAAAAGAGCAGTCATGAGGCCCCGTACCTCATCTTGGTAAAGCACCTTCACGTCAATTCCAGGGCTAGAAGTCTCTTCCCAGGTTAAGGATTGGACGTTGATATACCGCGAAGCTAGTTCAGAGGTAATATCACTAGGGGCTACATTTGCCATGTCGGCTCCTATTTCGTAGTTCTAACCGCACCATACCACGGTTTGTTACAGTTGGCCTTTTTAATCAGGTTACGCCGACAGCGCCACGCAAAGGTCTGGTCAGCGCGCTAGAAAATTCTTCGCCAAATCAACAAACTCGGCCAATCGGTCATGATGCACCCAATGACCAGCTCCCGCCATGTCAACAATTTTAGCGGTTTGAAAATGACTAGCGCGGCCGTCCTCTTCTGGGTTGGTATCCCAGCTTTCGGTACCCCTTATAAGTAAAGTTGGGCAGCGAATGCGGGTCCAGAGAGCGTGACGTTCTTTTTCACTTAGACCATATGGTGGGAAAACGCGAACGTAGTTGTCAAACTTCCAACTATAAGTACCGTCTTCGTTTTGGTCGACGCCGTGAATAGTGAGATGGTGTGCTTGGTCTGGCGTCAATCTTTTGTTGGCTTCTTGCATACGCTTTACTGCGTCTTCCACGGTTCTGTACTTGTGTGGGCGTCGGGCAGATAATTTTCGTAAATAATCCACCCAGCTTGTAAGTCGCGCGTCAACGCCTTTGTGTAACTCTTCTTTGACCTTGTCAGGCGGTATTCCCAGTCCTTCGATTGCGATGATCTCTCGCACATTATCTGGGTAGAGACCAGCATATTGGAGGCAAATCATACCACCCAGAGAGTGACTAATTATGGAGACAGGCGTTAAGTCAGCCTGACGTACAAGCTGTGCGATGTCATAGACATAGTCCGGTAGCACATAGCTTCCGCCGACCAACCATTGGGAATCTCCATGGCCGCGTAGGTCCGGTGCGATCACGTGGTATCGATCGCATAACGACTCCGCAACCCAATCCCAACTTCGGCAGTGGTCTCGTCCACCATGCACCAACAACAAAGGCGGCGCCGTTGGATTGCCCCAGTCGACATAGTGCAGCTTCAATCGCTGCGAGACATAATTGTGTGAGGTAGGGCCATGCATCATGTGATAGGAGTAACCCACAACATTTGTTCCGTTTTTAGATTTTGGAAGTGAGATGTTTCAAAAAATATTAACTAGGTGACTGAACATTTTCCCCTGCAATTTGTGAAGGTATTTGTAGGCGAGGGAGCACCGTTTCAGAAAATAAACGCATATTGTTCTCCGCTTTGGCGGGCGCCATTCCCGCATATGAAAAAACCCCAACAAAGCTTTCGGCGCCGGTACGTTCCGTAAACTCAATGATCCGGTTGTAACATTCGTCCGGGGTCCCAAAAATCTGTAGATTCATGAAGAATTCAATAAATCCGTCTTCACCATGCTGGGCAATTTTTTCAGCAATGTTTCCGTAATATTCATAGCCTTTGGTGTCATTTAGGGGCTTTTTGGCAAACTCATAATGTTCCAACACGGTGTGCAAATAACCGCCGATATGCTGCTTTGCCATCTCCCTGGCCCGTTCGGGGTTCTCATCACAGTAGGTCCATCCAGCAAGGATTGGCGGCGGTGCGCTTGTGCCATTAACCTCAAGATAAATTTCACGATAATTCGCTAATTCGCGGTCGACTTCTTTCCACGGCTTTTGAGGGATGATGAGTAGACCTACACCTAACTCCGCCATAATTCGGGAGGACTCTGGCGACACGGCAGCTGCATAAGTTCGACCTTTAAAAGATTTGAATGGAGCAGGGCGGATGTCAGCTTTGCGTTGCTGCACGAAGTTCCCATCGTACTCACAGTAGCCTTGTTCTAGCCCCTTAAGTAGCATTTCTGCGGATTCTACAAAACGTTCCCGGCTTTCGTTCATTGGCACACCAAAGCCATCGAACTCAATCCTTCCTGCACCTCGCCCCATACCGAGGATCAGTCGTCCCCCCGACAAATTGTCCAGCATGGATACTTGTTCCGCAACGCGCATTGGGTCATGCCACGGAAGAACAACAACCATAGACCCCAGTTGAATGTGTTTTGTGCGCGCAGCCATCCAGGTCAAAAATTGGAGAGCATCTGGGCACATGGTGTAGTCGGTAAAATGATGTTCCACAGTCCAGATTGAATTGAATCCGAAAGGTTCCACAAGGTCAGCAAAACCTAGATCGATCTCATAGACTTCGCGATCAGTGCGCGTTTTCCCAGGATTCTGGAAAATAATTCCTGCGCCTACATGCATATTGTGGTCCTCTTAGTTGTTTTGACGCTAGTGGCTTCGCCGGCGTGCATTTTTAACATGCCATAAAGTTGAGGGAACGCAAACTCCATGCAGTATGGGCTCCAATTTTGAACTACGTTGGTGGACTGTAGTAACCTGAGTTAAACGACCGTGGGCCTATGTGATGAAAGTATTGTGATGTACGTGAGTTCTGTTGCGTATGTTCACTGCATTCAAGTTGTGTGCATGGACTTAAATACCTGGAATGGGGAGTACTTGTCTCTGGAAAGGTTTTGATATGAAGTGCTGTGAATGGTTTCAGTTTTGGGAGGCTCCCTTATGAATTTGTTTGATTTAAATGATCGTGTTGCTGTTGTAACAGGAGGCAATGGGGGAATTGGACTCGGAATGGCGCGTGGACTGGGGCAGGCGGGTGCTGCCGTAGTAGTGGCTGCTCGTAACCATGAGAAAAGTGCGACGGCTGTGGAGGGATTGGAGGCTTTGGGTATTAGGGCAATATCACTCCATGTTGATGTAACTGACTCTAACTCGTGCCGCACCATGGTTTCTGACGTGATGCGGTGTTTTGGACGGCTTGACGTACTCGTGAATAATGCAGGTACCAATATTCGGCGGCAGCCACAGGAATATACCATCGAGGAATGGCAGACCGTGATCGACACGAATCTCACTGGCGCGATGCTATGTTGCCAGCTCGCTTACCCATTGATGGTAGAGATAGGGGGGGGCAAGATTATCAATATAGGTTCCATGATGTCTATTTTTGGCGCTCCTTTTGCAGCCGCTTATGCAGCGAGCAAGGGGGGTATGGTGCAATTTACGCGTGCTCTGGCCACCGCCTGGGCTAAAGACAATATCCAGGTAAACGCAGTGCTCCCGGGCTGGATCGATACGGAACTTACGCGGCGCGCACGTGCGGAAGTAAAAGGTCTTCACGATCGTGTGGTCGCCCGTACTCCTGCTGGCCGTTGGGGTAAGCCGGAAGATCACGCGGGAATTGCCATTTTTCTAGCAACGGCCGCGTCGGATTTTGTTACCGGAGCTGCAATCACTGTTGACGGTGGCTACTCGGTGCAAGGGGTTGGTTAAGTCACCGTAACTTTGTTTGGACTGTGACGATAGTTAACACAGGGCGGCAGCTAGCTTCGTAGCCATTGGTTACAAGAGCTGCCACCGTAACCAATAAACAAATGGTTAATGGTACACTAGTCGCTGCGTGTAAACGGGTACTGGGGCTGTCCGGACGCCCATTCGGGTGGATACAGAACTACACGCGTCCCTGGTTCCGTAAATTGTTGCAAGTTATGGCCGACTATATTTTGAAACTGCACCATCAGGATGCGTGACTTTTTCCACTCACCGTCTGGACCGAAAGCAACATTCCCCACCACCGTACTAAATTCGTTGGACCGTATATGTTCAGCGAGAATTTCCTCATCAATGCTTTCTGTCTCTGTAATCGCTTGTCCAAGGATTTGTAGATACGCGTACGCGTAAGGAGGCAGATAGTATCCTAGGGGATCAACACCGGCGTCCACAGCATATTCCTGGTATTTGGAGAGAAATTCTTGGATTCCGGGAAACTGAAGTGTAGGTTCCGGGACCCAAAAGTCATAGTTGACGATTCCCTCTAGCTGTTCTCCTAATTTCTCGAGGAACGTCGCGTATTGTAGTCCAACCATACCGCCTCCGAACTGTTTTGCGGTAAACCCTATTTCATTTATTGAGCGTACGATGCCGACGGAATCGGGGGGATAAGAGGCCACGTAAACTAGGTCTGGTTTGGTGGCTTGTATTGCTCGCATGACCGGGGTGAAATCAACGGTATTTGGTGGATAGTTGCGGTCGTAAACTATCTCGAGTCCGAATTGTTGGGCATTGTGGCGCGCGCCAATCATTGCGTTGCGAGGGAACTCAGCATCTGCGCCAACCAGTGCTATAGTTCTTGGAGCCGGATTTTGCTGCATCGCAATCTCAAAAAAACCTTTTGACCACGCAACACGGGGATTAGGGCCAGCCGGCATAATTTGGAAATAGCGGTCGTATTGGAACTCTTCGTTGCCTGCAAGTGCGAATAGGGCAAGGAACAAACGATTATAATTCATAACAATGGGCATTGCAGGCACGATGGTTGCAGTCCCGTACCCCGAGACAATTAAATCCACGCGGTCGATATTAATTAGTTTGGTGTAAATGCCTGGCACCAGACTGGGATTTGTTTGATCATCGTAATAGATCAACTCAACTTGTCGGCCAAGCAAACCACCCGTCGAATTGATGTCCTCGGCCCAGATTTGCATGGAAAGCAACGCGGCTTTTCCAGCACCCGCCAGGGCTCCAGTCAGCGCCATGCTGAACCCGATCCTTATTGGGTCATCGGCCTCGGCACGCCTCGTATCAGATGCGGCGCTAAGAATTAACGTGCACGTGACGACCGTAATGGCGGTACACCACCTTACCCAATTGAATTTATTCATAATAGTGCGTCCCAGTTAGGATTGGTTGCAGCATTTGTAACACCCGAAGTTTAGCATACTTCGCTTATTGCTTGGGAATTACCCGGCTTATCGCAAGCCTAGGCCCCGCGCAATGATTCCCCGTAAAATCTCGCGAGTTCCTCCCTGTATTGTATATTTCGGGGAGACGATAGTCGCGTTTTCTATCAGTTCGTCAAAAGGGGCACGGTTATTTCCTTCATCATCGATGAAAGCAGCTAGATCGCGAGCATAGTTCGGTAATTTTTGCTCCCAATTGGTGCCGACATCTTTTACGACAGCTGCCTCGAGTGATGGTTCTTTTCCTGCGTGAAGCATGCCAGCAACC
>CAJWOI010000074.1 GCA_913044255.1 uncultured Alphaproteobacteria bacterium | reverse complement strand
GGAGGAGTGCGATCTGCAACCATTCTAGCAACGATAGAAGAGAACAAAGCCCGACAAACCGGGCCCTTAGGCCTTTTTCTTACGTTTCTTTTTTGTTTCACAGTCATTTAGTAGGCGGGAAAGATATTGACCTGTGTAGCTTTTAGACGTGGCCACGATGGTTTCTGGCGTGCCCTCGACAACAACGCGGCCTCCGCCGTCCCCTCCTTCGGGTCCCAAATCAACGATCCAATCGGCGGTTTTTATAACCTCAAGATTATGTTCAATTACCACCACTGTGTTCCCCGTCCCCACGAGGGAGTGAAGGACCTCCAGAAGTTTGCGCACGTCCTCAAAGTGTAGACCGGTTGTTGGTTCATCGAGTATGTACAGGGTTTTCCCGGTCGCGCGTTTAGATAATTCCTTCGCTAGTTTGACGCGTTGAGCCTCGCCACCAGACAGAGTAGTAGCGGGTTGACCAACCTTAATATACCCAAGTCCCACGCGTTGCATCGTCTCAAGCTTGTCACGGATCGATGGAACCGCGTGAAATAGCTCAGCCGCTTCGTCCACAGTCATGTCTAAAATGTGTGCGATAGAGCGGCCACGGTAGGTGATTTCAAGCGTCTCTCGGTTGTACCGTGCTCCCTGGCAGTTGTCGCAGTTTACATACACATCGGGCAAGAAATGCATCTCAACCTTGATTACACCCTCGCCCTGACACCCTTCGCAACGTCCGCCTTTGACATTGAAAGAGAAGCGACCAGGTTTGTACCCGCGTGCAGCCGACTCAGGTAAACCCGCGAACCAATCCCGGACCGGCGTAAAGAATCCAGTGTACGTAGCCGGGTTAGATCGAGGTGTACGACCGATAGGGGCCTGATTAATGTCAACGACTTTATCGACCAATTCCAATCCTTCTAACGATTTATATGGTCCAGGATGGGTGCGGGCTCGGTTGAGCTGACGAGCAGCAGCCGGGTACAGCGTATCCACAACCAAGCTTGATTTTCCGCTACCCGAGACACCCGTAACACAAATAAAATTTCCCAATGGAAATGTTACAGTGATCCCTGTCAGGTTGTTGGCGGTAGCTCCAATTAGGGTTATTGCTTTATCATTTCGGTCAAAGCCGCTCCCTCGGGTCTCTGGTACAGGGATTTGGCGTTTCCTCGATAGATATTGGCCAGTTAGACTGTTGGTGCTAGCGATAATGTCTTTAACGGAGCCACTGGCTACGATATGGCCACCCGACTCGCCTGCGCCTGGGCCCATGTCAATGATATGATCCGCGGCCACAATTGCTTCTTCATCGTGTTCAACCACGATCACGGTATTTCCAAGGTCCCGCAAATTGCGGAGGGTTTGTAATAAGCGGGCGTTGTCGCGTTGGTGCAGCCCAATTGAAGGCTCATCGAGCACGTAAAGTACGCCAGTCAAACCGGATCCGATCTGGGAGGCCAACCGTATGCGTTGGCTTTCACCACCTGACAGAGTGCCTGACTTGCGGGATAAACCAAGATAGTCTAGGCCCACATCAACCAAGAAGCCTAACCGAAGGTTTATTTCTCTAAGAATACGAACTGCGATTTGTTGTTGCTTGAGAGTGAGTTTCGACTCAATCTCGGAAAACCATTTTGCCGCTTCCTCTATCGATTGGTTAGCGGTCTCGCTAATGTGTTGGCCACCTATCTTCACGGCGAGAGCCTCGGGCTTAAGGCGTGACCCTCCGCAATCTTCGCATTCGAAGTCGTTTTGAAATCGGCTGAGTTCCTCCCGCAGCCAAGAGTTGTCTGTCTCGTTTAAACGACGTTCCAGATTCGGAATTACACCCTCGAAGGATCGATTGGTCGTATACCTTCGGACACCATCGTCATAAGTGATGGGTACCGTCTCTTTGCCAGAGCCATATAAGGCAATGTCGCGTGCTTTTTTTGATAGCTCTTTATAGGGTTTATTAACACTGAATTTGTAATAACTAGCCAGGCCTTGAAGTGCTTGCTGATAATATCGACTTGAGGTGTTTGTCCAGGGCTGGATTGCTCCTTCCCGGAGGCTCTTGTCGGCATCTGGCACGACAAGATCCGGATCAAAATATGCAATGGTGCCTATTCCGTCGCAGTTTGGGCAGGCCCCAAACGGGCTATTGAACGAAAATAACCGTGGTTCGATTTCGTCAATGGTAAAGCCAGATACCGGGCACGAAAAACGTGCGGAGTACGTGGCCCGCTCCCCAGTCTCCGCGTTCTCTGTAAATAAAAGGCCGTCACTCAGTTCTAACGCAGTTTCGACACTGTCGGCCAAGCGAACCGCTAGTTCTTTGCTTACCACAATTCGGTCAACCACTACCTCTATATCGTGTTTTTTGTTTCGATCGAGCGGTGGAGTGTCATCGATCTGGTAGATTTCGCCATCGATTTTTAAACGCTGAAACCCACGTTTCATGAGCGTAGCAATTTCTTTGCGATATTCACCTTTTCGACCTCGGATAATGGGAGCCAGTACATAAAGACGAGCACTTTTGGGCGATTTCAGAATTCCATCCACCATTTGACTCACGGTCTGGCTTTCAATTGGCAATCCGGTGGTTGGTGAATAAGGTACTCCGACCCGAGCGTATAAGAGGCGCATGTAGTCATATATTTCAGTTACTGTGCCTACAGTGGATCGAGGGTTACGGGAGGTAGTCTTTTGGTCGATTGCTATGGCCGGAGAAAGCCCCTCAATTGACTCCACATCTGGTTTCTCCATTAGTTCAAGGAATTGGCGTGCATAAGCGGATAGGCTTTCGACGTAGCGTCTTTGTCCTTCCGCGTATATCGTGTCAAAAGCAAGTGATGACTTCCCCGATCCCGATAGGCCTGTTATCACCGTCAGGCTGTCGCGTGGCAGTGCCAGATCAATATTCTTGAGATTATGCTCTTTAGCGCCGGTGACCCGGATTTCGTTGTCCATTACTCGAATCAAGCGTGAAGGTTGGTCTGCAATAGTATTGCTGCCTCATGTCGTATGTGACGGCAAGTCCGATCTTATCACCGAGTCTCCCAAAACTTATCGAAGATCTTTGTGTGGATATGATTTTTTTGTTTTTGCAGGACTACTTGTTTTAAAGTGCGGACTGGCGGCAACCTCGCTGCTGCGGTTATAATCTATTTTTTAATTGTGGCTGCTGGATAGTGCAGCACATACTTGATGTGGGGCAGCATATGGCGGGAAGTGTCAATAAAGTCATACTGATAGGAAATCTCGGGCGGGAGCCTGATACCCGGGCAATGCAAAGTGGCGATAAGATGGTCAGCTTGTCGGTCGCGACCAGTGAAAACTGGCGTGACCGCCAGACTGGAGAACGGCGCGAAAAGACCGAGTGGCACCGGGTGGTTATTTTTGATCCGAACTTGGTGGAAATAGCGGAAAAATACCTACAGAAAGGCTCAAAGGTATACCTTGAAGGGCAACTCCAGACGCGTAAGTGGACGGACCAGTCGGGTCAGGAAAAGTATTCGACTGAGGTAGTACTTCAACGTTTTCGTAGCACTCTGACCATGCTGGATTCGCGTGCGGATTCGGGCGGAGGCGGTGATTATGCCTCTTCTTCTGGTAGCGAGCTTGGTGACGCGCCATCCACTCCAACTGACGGCGCGCCATCTACTCCAGCTGACTTTGACGACGAAATACCATTTTAGGCCGGCTTCCTCGTTCTTTTCCGGGCGTAGTCGGCCTTGCGTGCTGACGCGGCATTTCTAGTGCCTGAGTACGCTTTGCATGTCGAATTTGTCTTATGTTTGCACTCTGTGTAGCGAACCTAGGTAACCGGAGATAAAGTGGCCTGGTTGTTGAGGTGAGGCGGCGTATCTAATTTGCGTTGAGGAACCCGTTTATTTTCACGGCCATAATGAAATCATTCTCGTGTAATCCTTTAATTTTTTTTGTCTGCAAGGATATGTTGGCGTAGCCCCAACCAAACGAGACATCGGGATGGTGGCCCTCGTGTTCCGCAAGTTCGCCGACCTTCTGCACGAAATCCATCGACTCTCTAAAATCATCAAAGGTGTATTCGCGCGTGATCAGGGTACCGCCTTCAAAAAGTTGCCAGCCTTCGGTTTGAGCTAGGTAATGGTTGGCTTCTTCTGGCGTGAGTGGCGGGATGCCGCCCTGGCAGGGAGTGCATGTTTTCGTGCTGAGAGAATCTGTCATACTTGTGATCTCCGGTCTTCAGTAGGGTTTTAGGCATACATCGGTCCCACCGTAAAAAAACGTTTAACATAATAGTAGGTGGCAGTACTTCCAGCTGGAACACGGCTTAACTCGCGTTGTCAAGCTCATCTAGACGCAGCCTAAGCTTGTTTCCTAGCCAGATAGCGTGATCGGTGTGGTCGCCCAAACCTGACCCTGTGTTGGGATGAACGAGGATATCAAGGCCACGTCTGTTGATTAGCAACCAGGGAACGATTTTGGCAAACATATCATTCTCGAACGCAACCTGAAACATAGCCTGAGGGTGCGGACCTACTGGTTTCTCCCGCCAGCGCCCCATTCTCATTATGAATCGCTGTTCGATTTTTTTACGTACGGCTTCCGCAATATGTCTGTTTGCATCATCATAGTATATGTGGGCATGGTAATTTTCGATTGTCACGGCAGATCTTGCCCTTGTTGTGCGTTGCTTAGCCACCATTAAGGTGTCAAATTAAGGCTAATTATAACGAACATGTCTATACAAATGGAATGGGTACATTAAATGTTCATTCAAACAGAGGTTTCGTCTGATCCAGACGTGGTCAAATTTTTGCCTGGCAAACCAGTATTGGAAGGGGAAGAGGAAATTTTTTCTGACCCCGCTTCCGCTGTACGATCACCGCTTGCTTCACGTCTGTTTGATATTGAATCGGTAACCCAAGTTAGGTTTGGTGCAGATTTCATTGGTGTCACAAAACTTGAAGATGGTGACTGGCAGTTAATGAAGCCAGCAATCTTGGGCGCCATCATGGAGCACTACGTGGCGGGCTTGCCGATGGTCACAGATGAGGAGGTGGAGGCGGAGGAAGATTTTGATTCCGTGGACGCGGAGCTCGTTACGGAAATCAAGGAACTGCTCTCTACCCGGGTGCGCCCGGCAATTGCAGAAAGCGGTGGCGACGTAAAATTTCGTGGTTATAGAGAAGGTAGGATCATCGTGGAATTGTCAGGATCTGCATATAGCTATCGTACGGGAATAGAGAATTTATTACGCCACTACGTAGCCGAATTTGTAGAGTTAGTGGACTATCGTGACAGCAAACCGAAGCCCGGACTCCAAACAGAGAAGGGAAAGGCCGTTCAACGGTTGCTTGATGAACGAATTAATCCGTCGGTGGCTACGCATGGTGGTCACATCGCTCTGGTCGATGTCCAGGAAGACACTGCCTACATTCGACTTGAAGGGGGTTGCCAAGGTTGTGGTATGGCTGATGTAACCCTGAAACAGGGTGTGGAGGTAGAAATTAAGAAGGAGGTCCCGTCAATCGCACATGTTTTGGATGTGACCGACCACGACGGTGGTGGGAATCCATATTATCAGCCGGGTAAATAAATCTGGGTCTTGGCGCCCAAACTCGTGAACGTCGTACTCCTCTCTACTTACGATCTGGGTCATCAACCCTTTGGTCTGGCTTCTCCGGCCGCGTGGTTGAAGAGGGCTGGCGCAAATGTGGTGTGTAACGATCTCGCTGTTGAGGATCTGAATACGACAGCCGTCGTTGCCGCCGATTTGATAGCTTTGCACGTGCCGATGCACACGGCGGCTCGCCTTTCCCTGCAATTGTTGCGTAGTGTAACGGCTTTGAATGCGCGAGCGCTCCTGGTCTGTTACGGGATGTATGCTCCAGCAAACCAGTCCGATCTAAAGGATGCTGGAGTAGAAATAGTGATAGGTGGCGAGGCGGAGACCAAACTGGTTGAGGTATACCAGAGAATGTTGGATGGGCAATCGGTTCGCCATTTATCAACCAAAGCTTTGACCAAACAGCAATATATACGTCCGGATCGTTGTGGCCTGCCGGATCTTTATAAATATGCCCACCTTCTCGGACCGGACAATGAAATCACCATCGCCGGTTACAGTGAGACTAGTAGAGGGTGCAAGCATTTGTGTCGACATTGTCCCGTCGTACCAGCTTACGGAGGACGATTTTTTATCGTGGGCGTGAATGTTGTGCTTGAGGATATTGACCAGCAGGTGGAAATGGGTGCGCGTCACATTACATTTGGGGACCCGGATTTTTTTAATGGTCCCGGTCACGCGATGCGTGTGGTTGAAGCCTTGGCCAAACGTCACCCAAAGCTAACATATGACGTTACTATCAAAGTCGAACACCTGCGGCATCATCATGAACTTTTGCCGCGCCTCGTAGAGACGGGTTGCCTATTTGTTACCACTGCGGTGGAATCATTTGACGACACTGTTTTGCTCGCACTCAACAAGGGCCATTCGCGGTCTGATTTTTCCGATGCCCTGGAAATTTGCAAGGCAGTGGGACTACAGGTTTCGCCGACGTTTGTCCCGTTTACGCCGTGGACTACGCCGGAATCGTATCTTGACCTTCTTCAACAAATAGTTTTATTGGAATTAGTGCTCCGTGTAGCCCCTATTCAGCTTGCGATACGTCTCCTGGTGCCTCGAGACTCACTTCTTCTCAGCAGTCCTTTTTTTTCTCGATTTCTTGGTAGTTATGATGCTGAAAGTCTCAGCTATCTATGGCACTACGCGGACCCAGGCATGATTTTGATGGAACAGAAAATACGAGTGATTGTTGAGAAAGATGTTCCGATAGGGGTGCCGATTCAGGATACGTTTGCCAAAATCTGGCGCGTCGCTCATGAGTCGGCCGACCGGATCGCACCGTCGATCTCTGTTGCCAATTGTGAGCCGGTGTGGTCGATGAGTGAGCCATGGTATTGCTGCGCTGAGCCAACTGCGGAGCAATTTGACCGATTGTGATTAGTGGGCGTGGGCGCGAATATGAAACGCGTGTTATTACTTTTACCTTCAAATAGCTACCGGGTGGCAGCATTCGTTGCGGCATGTGCGGACCTTGATGCGCATGTGATTACTGGAGTTGATGCGACGCAAGCTTCGGCGCAGTTTGGTGACCGCCGAGTCATGCAGTTTAATTTTTCAAATCCGGCTTTGGGCGCACAAGAGATATCAGATTTTGCCAAAGATAATCCGTTGGATGCCATAGTTCCGGCCGAGGAGGATGCGGTATTGCTGGCAGCCCATGCAGCTCAGACGCTCGGTCTTACCCATAATAGCGTTGATGCGGTTGTTATCTCTCGGGACAAATTTAAGCTAAGAAAATCTTTGACCTCTGCCGGGTTGCCTCAACCCGCTTTCAGGTTGTTGGTTGAAGCGAAGAATTTAAAGAATTTTGATTTGCTCGAGTTTCCATGTGTCGTAAAACCAACGAGTCTTTCTGCCAGTCGTGGAGTGATCCGAGTGGACGATGAATTGCAGATGAAGGAGGCGCTGACACGTATTTCGGATATTCTTGCAGGCTTAGCCGCAGATACACCACATATCTTGGTGGAGGAATATTTGCCAGGCGAGGAGGTAGCAGTTGATGGGCTCATGGATAAGGGTGAACTGCACGTGTTGGCTTTGTTTGACAAGCCAGATCCTTTAACAGGTCCATATTTCCCTGAAACAATCTATATAACGCCGTCCCGGAAATCAGCAGTGGAACGTACCCTCATTACGCAAACTGTAGCTTCTGCTGCGGCCTCGCTTGGTTTATTTCATGGTCCAATTCATGCTGAGCTTCGAATTAGCAATGGGCAAGTGTACTTGTTAGAAATCGCGGCGCGATCAATTGGCGGCCGATGCGGAAGTTCATTACGTTTTGCGGATGGCTATAGCTTAGAGAGATTGATCCTTGGTCATGCTGTAGGAGAAGAGGGTTTGGTGTATCAGCGGGAGCCGTGCGCAGTTGGTGTGATGATGGTTCCGGTGCTGGAGGCAGGCATACTGCGGTCCATTCAAGGGCTCGACGTGGCCCGAGGGGTTGCAGGTGTTGAGTCTGTTGATATAACTATTCCGCTCGGCCAACGGGTTACACCGTTGCCCGAAGGCCACCATTATTTGGGTTTTATTTTTGCACGTTCTTCCCGTCCCGAGACAGCAGTAACGTCCCTTCGCCAAGCATATGAATCACTAAATATATTGATAGACCCACTGAATAGTGGCTCCCCTAAGTAGTCGGCTACATCTGATTTTCTGACGAATGGCCTGGATTGATATTAACTATGCGTGGGTAATCAGGCTTTTAAGTGGCTTGACACGACCCCTTCTTGGCCATATTTAAATATGACTAATTTAGTCAGCATTATACAGGTATAGTTACCCTTCGAGATTGAAAGCGGAGTTCGAACGGGAGGAGCATCATGATTCGCTTAAGCCGATTTGCGGATTACGCCGTATTACTGATGAGTCACATAGCCCGTGAGCCAAAGCGGGTCCATGCCGCTGGTAGTATGGCGGACAATACACGTCTTCCAGTTCCGACAGTCAGCAAAATTCTTGCAGCCATGGCTCGTGCTGGCTTGCTGGAATCAATTCGTGGTCGTGACGGCGGATACCGATTGGCACTTCATCCGAGAGATATCACTGTGGAACAAATTATTTCGGCAGTCGACGGGCCCATCGCGTTAACAGTCTGTCTTGAGAGCCATGGTGTTTCATGTGAGTTGGAAGGAATCTGCCCTTCGCAACCAAATTGGCGGCGTGTCAATGACGCGCTTCGACACGCTTTGACGGGGGTTTCTTTGGCAGAAATTTCGACACCCATTCCCCTGAACTTTGAATTGCAGCCACTTACCTGGGAAAGAAGTTTGGATTATTCCTGACCAAAATCTCTAAACTCTTAAGTTTTTGTTAAATCAAGAAATGAAAAGCAATGTCTGTATCTGTTGAAACCGTAAAAAGTGTGGAGGCCGCTACTGGCGGAGAATATAAATATGGCTTTTACACAGACATTGATTCCGAACTCGCGCCCAAGGGTTTAAACGAAGACATCGTTAGGTTTATCTCCTCAAAAAAGGGAGAACCGGAATGGCTGCTGGACTGGCGTCTTAAAGCGTTCCGACTCTGGCTTTCTTCTGCTGCAGAGGAGCCTGCTTGGGCCAATGTTCGATACTCACCGATTGATTTTCAGGACGCCTACTACTACGCCGCACCCAAACAGGCGGAGGCACCAAAGAGCCTGGAGGAGGTGGACCCCGCATTACTTGAAACATATGAGAAGCTTGGTATTCCGCTAAAGGAGCAGGAAATTCTCGCAGGCGTTGCTATTGATGCGGTGTTTGACAGTGTCTCGGTGGCTACCACTTTTAAGGGTAAACTTGCTGAACTTGGGATAATTTTTTGTCCCATATCGGAGGCTGTGAAAACTCATCCTGAATTGGTGCAAAAATATCTTGGTAGTGTAGTTCCCGCAGCCGACAATTTTTATGCGAACCTTAACTCAGCCGTCTTTAGCGATGGCTCATTTGTCTATGTTCCGAAGGGCGTTCGATGTCCGATGGAGTTATCCACGTATTTTCGAATCAACGCTGCGGAAACAGGCCAGTTTGAACGGACATTAATCGTGGCCGATGCCGGCTCTCATGTAAGTTATCTTGAGGGATGCACAGCGCCGATGAGAAGCGAGCACCAGCTTCATGCTGCTGTAGTCGAACTCGTGGCGTTGGACGACGCGGAAATTAAATATTCGACCGTTCAAAATTGGTATCCAGGCGACAAGGAAGGTCGCGGTGGCATTTATAATTTTGTAACAAAACGTGGCGCATGTCGGGGCCGAAATTCAAAAATTTCCTGGACCCAGGTGGAGACTGGCTCGGCAATTACTTGGAAATACCCTAGTGTGATTTTGCAGGGAGATCATTCGACCGGCGAGTTTCATTCGGTGGCGATAACAAATAATTATCAGCAGGCGGATACCGGCACGAAAATGATCCATATAGGCCGCAACACTTCGAGCACGATAATTTCCAAAGGCATATCAGCTGGGCATGGGCAGCAAACGTAT
>CAJWOI010000073.1 GCA_913044255.1 uncultured Alphaproteobacteria bacterium | reverse complement strand
GTACCAGCGATGGCAGTGGTGCTGCCGGCGGGGCAGGCGGTACCGAGGTCGAGGGGGCGGCTGTTGAGCCAGCCATGTCGGTACAGGATCGGTTGGTGCAAGAGGTCGGGGACCGGGTATTTTTTGACTTTAATAAGTCAGCCGTGCGCCCAGATGGCGAGGAGACACTTCATCGGCAGGCTGAACTCTTAAAGCAAAACCCAGGTTTGGTGATTACTATTGCAGGGCATTGCGATGAACGCGGTACCAGAGAGTATAACTTGGCTCTCGGGGATCGGCGCGCCAATGCGGCGCGCAATTACCTGATTTCTCTTGGCATACACCCTACCCGTATATCGACCATCTCTTACGGCAAGGAGAGGTCAATTGTGGCTGGTCATAACGAGGCAGCGTGGGCACAAAATCGCGTTGGTGTATCGGAAGTAAGGTAGTCAACGCTCTGGGCGGCCGGCTCTCTAGGCTATCTGCACAGTTTTGACTAAAGTGAACCGAGACCTGCGTTATAGCATTGGCGCGGGGTATGGGCCGTGTGTTTGTTTCACTATGGTCTCACATTTCTGCCATAATCCTACCGTATCTGTTCGTGAGCTCGGTCAACGGAATGTTTGTCGGATATTTCGAGTGATTGGTCACTAAGTTCAAGAGCATGAAAAAGTTGGGGAAGTCTAGAGTGTTACCGGACCATAGGGCTGCATCTTTTGTTGGACGCGCGGTGCTAACAGCGTCTTGTGTGTTTTTGTTGAACCTTTTCCCCGCCACTACTTCCCCGGCTCAGGACACTGATCTTGAGGCTTTGATTCATCGTCTCGATCGCCTCGATCTGGACATATCCGGTATTCAACGCCGTCTGGCGAGTGAAATAGATGTCACCACCGATGACCGTTTAATGCAAAATGAGCAAACCATTCTTAATGTTCCAGTTCAACAGGAAACCCGTTTAAACGAGCTGGAAGAGCAGTTGCGAACGTTGACCGGGGAGATTGAGCAGACCCAACATTCTCTTGATCAGGCGATGGCTCGTATGAGCAGCTTGTCCGAGGACGTGATGTCTCGTTTTGAAGCTATAGACGGGGACCTGTTGTCTCTTCGCGAGCAATCTGTGCAGGCGTTATCTCCCGGCGTTCCTGTTGTTGGCCCTATTGTGTCCGATGGATCTGAGGCGGCCGACGGCGCTATCCGTCCGATTGCCATCGATCGCGACCCCAATTTAGAAGAATACGATACAATGGGTGTTCTAGGTGAAATTTCATCTGATGCGGACGTCGGGACTGAACAAAGCGAGGTAGCTGCGGCCATTATGCCATCTATCGATCACCGGGCAGTGGCTTCTGTCGGTCCGGAAGAATCCTATGACGAGGCATATCAGCTGCTGCGAAGGGCCGACTATAGCCAGGCAGAACACGCACTTAGGATATTCACTGAAACATATCCTGACCACCAACTTACTGGGAATGCCTTTTACTGGCTGGGCGAAACGTTTTATGTTCGGAACGATTACGAGCAAGCTGCGGTTGCCTTTGCGCGTGGTTATAAGAGTTTTCCGTCAGGCCCAAAGGCGCCGGATAATCTTTTAAAACTCGGCATATCACTTCGAGGAATGGAACAAAATGCCGAAGCTTGCTACACCTTTGCGAAATTGAAGCTCGATCATTCAAATGCACCAGCGGTAATACTCACGCGGCTCGAGCAAGAACGCGCAAAGGCGGGTTGCCAGTGAGTGCCCCACGAGAAACCAACACCGTTGCAGCCAATTGTTGCGGAGGAATTTGATCAACTGATTGACCCGTTTGGTCCGTTTGAGTCTGATCCTCGGGTAGCTGTTGGTGTCTCTGGCGGGGCAGATAGTCTTTGCCTTGCTTTGCTGTTGAATTTTTGGCTGCGTCGCCACCATGGGCGAGTCGTCGCGTTGATTGTGGATCACGGTTTGCGGCGAGAGGCCAAGCAGGAAATAAAACAGCTTGCGAAATGGTTGACTGACTACAAGATTGAGCATCATGTTTTGGTGTGGGGTGATCAGAAGCCCAGGAAACGCGGCCAAGCTGCGGCGCGAGATGCCCGATATCACTTGTTGACAGGATGGTGCAGGGGCGCAGGTGTTTTGCATTTGGCACTAGCCCATCACCGCGACGATCAGGTTGAAACTCTTTTGTTGCGTAAGGATCGTGGAAGTGGCTCGGATGGTATGGCTTCGATGCCAATTGTTTGGGAACAGGACAATGTTCGTCTGTTGCGGCCCCTTCTCTCGGTTCCCGGCGAAAGGCTTCGCGCTACCTTAAGGTCATGGGACCAGTGCTGGGTAGAGGACCCTTCGAATGACGATCCGGCTTTTGGTCGGACCCATGTTCGGCGGAAGTTGGCGCAATTACCTCAACGCCGACAGGAAGTAGCTCACATTGCTAATATGGCGTCTGAATATGCGGCTGCACGTGCTGAGGCTGATGAGGCGACAGCAGTCATGCTCTCTCAGGCCACACAAATCGACCCAGCAGGGTTTTGTTGGCTTGATCATAGGTTATTTTTAGAGGCGCCCGCCAGTGTCGGCGTGAGAGGCCTGATGCAAATAATACTTGCTGTCGGTGGGAACAAATATGGTCCGAGCCGAGACAGTTTGTTACTACTCTACGAGACGCTTAGGAAAAATCAGTTAACCGGCGGACGAACTTTGGGCGGCTGCTATATCGCGCCGTTCGGTCGTGTTATTCTTCTGTGCCGCGAACCGTGCGCTTCGGACCATGTTCTAGGTATACTTCCGGGCCAGTGCCTGGTTTGGGACCACAGGTTCCAGGTCACATTGCTTGGGAGGCATTCTTCGAGTAGGCATAAATTTATGGTTGGTCGCTTAGGGGAAAATGGTTGGTGCACCGTTAAACGGGAAAGTGTCGGCACTAATGAACGAAAACTACCACTGTTTGTTAGATACTCGTTGCCCGCGTTGTGGGATCTTGACGGCTTGGTCGCGGTACCCCACTTAAACTATCGTGGAGGCGCATATGTTGGGGGTACAGATCCGGGGTTTGCTGCCAGGTTCAGGCCGCGGCGGGCATTCGCCGGCCCCGCATTTCGAGGAGTTGATTCCGTAGACTTAGGCGGCAGTAACTTCAGGTGAAGGGCACGTAATTTAAATAATATGCTATACCAATGTATTAGCAACGCTATTGGAGAGTTTTTGCAGTGAATAATGTAGGCCGCAATATAGCGCTTTGGATCGTCATTGCGCTTCTGCTCTTGACGCTATTTAACTTGTTTCAAGGACAGTCGAGGCATGGTCCGACGACGCCGCTCGCATTTTCTGAATTTCTTGATCGTGTTGAAAGCGGCCAGGTTCGAGATGTGACTATCGAGGGCCGTGAGATCACAGGTCATCTTTCAGGTACCGGTCAAAGCTTTTCAACCTACGCCCCAGACGACCCGAGCTTAGTGAGTCGATTAAGAGCAAAAAATGTGCTGATCAGCGCCAAACCGTCAGGGAAGGAGAAAGTTTCCCCAGTTTATGGTGTTTTGCTCAATTGGTTGCCTATGTTGCTGATCATCGGGGTCTGGATTTTTTTCATGCGCCAGATGCAGGGGGGCGGTGGCAAGGCGATGGGGTTCGGAAAATCAAGGGCCAGGATGCTCACAGAAAAACAAGGACGGGTAACTTTCGACGACGTTGCAGGAATTGACGAGGCCAAAGAAGAACTACAGGAGATTGTAGAATTTCTAAAAGATCCACCAAAATTCCAGCGTCTCGGCGGTCGCATACCTAAAGGGGCGCTCGTGGTCGGGCCACCGGGAACGGGCAAAACTTTACTGGCTCGTGCAATAGCTGGTGAAGCTAACGTACCGTTCTTTACTATTTCTGGTTCTGATTTCGTAGAATTATTTGTTGGGGTCGGGGCGAGTCGAGTTCGCGACATGTTCGAGCAGGGGAAAAAGAACGCTCCATGCATTATATTTATTGATGAGATCGATGCTGTGGGTCGACACAGAGGTGCCGGTCTTGGGGGCGGTAACGACGAGCGGGAGCAAACTCTAAACCAATTATTGGTTGAAATGGATGGATTCGAATCGACTGAAGGCGTCATTTTAATTGCCGCCACCAATCGTCCTGATGTACTTGACCCTGCGCTGCTGCGTCCAGGCCGCTTTGATCGTCAAGTAGTCGTATCAAACCCGGACATTTTGGGTCGAGATAAAATTTTGAAAGTTCATATGAAGAAAGTGCCACTGGCGCCTGACGTTGACTCGAAAGTAATAGCGCGAGGCACTCCGGGATTCTCTGGTGCTGACCTTGCCAACCTCGTGAATGAAGCGGCTTTGCTGGCAGCGCGAGTGGGCCGTCGAGTAGTTACTATGGCTGAGTTTGAGACGGCCAAGGATAAAGTTATGATGGGAGCCGAGCGGCGCTCCGCGGTTATGTCGGAAGACGAAAAGAAGGTGACTGCTTATCATGAAGCAGGGCACGCTTTGGTAGGTATGAATATGCCGGGCCATGATCCGCTGCACAAAGTCACAATTATCCCCCGGGGAAGGGCACTTGGAGTTACTATGTCTTTGCCTGAACGCGACCGATATAGCCACACTAAGCAGGAAATTGAATCCAAGCTGGCGAGTATGTACGGTGGTCGGGTTGCTGAGGAATTAATTTTTGGGGTTGAAAATGTTACCACAGGGGCTGCAAACGACATACAGCAAGCTACTGGCTTGGCCAGGAAAATGGTCACTGAGTGGGGAATGAGCGAGAAACTTGGGCCGCTGTTATACGACGCCAACGAAGAAGAAGTTTTTCTTGGCCATTCAGTTACTCAACACAAAAATTTATCTGATGCTACAGCTGAGTTGATTGATCAAGAAATCCGGCAATTCATAGAGGATGCCGAAGTAAGTGCCCGTGGAATTCTGACAGAGCATATTGATCAACTTCATATAATCGCTGAAGCCTTGCTTGAATACGAAACCTTGGGTGCCGCTGACGTTGAAAGTCTGCTACGAGGCGAAGATATCGTCCGTAATTCTGGCAATGAAGCTCCGTCGGGTTCGTCCGGGAAAAGGTCATCAGTGCCGGCCAGTGATGCGGTTTCGAACGTCTCAAACGATTTAACCCCGAAACCTCAACCTGGCACTTGAGCCTAATGGCTAGTGCAGGTTGCAATGGGTATCTTGGGCCCTAACGGTGAGTCTCTATTAACCGCTTTACAGGCGGGGCACTTTTATTTACGGCCACTCCGGATCATCCATGGCGAGGCGGCCGAAAAAGCTCTCAGTGTTGGACAAGGGTTACCGTTAGCCGGCAGCGCTGCTTTTACTTCATGCCAGATAATTATACGAGATAGGGGAGAGATACAGGCCGAAGAGGTGACGGTTGAGGCATTTTATTCGTGGCAACGCAAATTCGGTCTTAAAGAGGAATCGAAATTACAGGTTTTGCTCCATCGCTTAGGGCAACAGCGCGGGCCAGTTGCTGGGTCCACTCTCTCCGACCCTGTAATAATGGGCGTAATGAATGCCACACCAGATAGTTTTTCGGACTGCGGCGAGCAGAAAACCACAGAACAGGCTATAATGTGTGGGAGAGAGTTGTTTGCGGCCGGCGCCAAGTTAATTGATGTCGGGGGTGAGTCGACCCGACCTGGAGCCCACCATATTTCAGCAGAAGTAGAACAAAAACGTGTTATTCCGGTAGTGCGTGGGCTAGTTGCGGACGGGATACCGGTATCAGTAGATACATACCATCCCGAAACTATGTTGGCGGCTACCGAAAATGGAGCACTGATCATCAATGATGTGACCGCACTTACAGGATATGCGGACAGTGCTGAGGTCGCTGCCTCAACAGGCGCGGCTATAATTTTGGTGCATTCCGCAAAGTCGAAAATTGTCAAGCGTTGCCGCGCAGGTGGGCACATCGCTGTTGATGTATACGATTACCTAGAGGATCAGATAGAAGCTGCGTGTGCGTCTGGTGTTAAACGCAGTAAAATCATGGTGGATCCTGGATTGGGATTCGGTAAAACGTCAGGCGAGAATTTTAAGGTGCTTAATTGGTTGAGCCTTTACCATGGGTTGGGCTGTCCCGTAATGGTAGGTGCATCTCGTAAATTTGGCCGCCTGGCGGTCGGGGAGTCACCGCGAATGCGTCTCGGCGGGTCGGTTGCGGCAGCAGTTCACGCGATGAACCAGGGTGTGCAATTAATCCGAGCGCATGATGTTTCTGAGACTGTGCAGGCTTTAGGAGTGTGGAGGGCAATCCACAAAGCAACCTGCTAGTTTGGAAAAGGACTTGCATTTTTGGGTGATGTAAGGGACTGCAATTAGCAACGACTGGCTCTTTGGTTGCGCGGAGTTAAGTTGCGATGGTAGGTGACCTTGCGTAAGGGACAGACCGTGCCTTACAACCCGTAGAGTGCGGGAAATCCGGAGTAGAGATAATGGCGCATAAATTGTTTGGCACTGATGGTGTTCGGGGACGTGCAAACACTGAACCCATGACGGCTGAGACGGTACTCCAGGTAGGGCTGGCTGCTGGGCGCTATTTTACACGCGGCAGGCATCGTCATAACGTGGTAATCGGCAAGGATACGAGATTGTCCGGTTATATGATCGAGCAGGCACTTTCAGCCGGTTTTATTGCCATGGGCATGAACGTTAACTTATTGGGGCCGTTGCCGACCCCAGCAGTTGCGATGTTGACAAGGTCGTTGCGCGCCGATCTGGGGGTTATGATATCCGCATCGCATAATCTTTATCAGGATAACGGGATAAAATTGTTCGGACCCGACGGCTACAAACTATCGGATGAATCTGAGGCCGCCATTGAGGCTCTCGTGAAGACAGGTATTGGGGGCAAAGCAGTTATTCCGGAGAAGTTGGGTCGTCTATGGCGGATGTTCGATGCTCAGGGCCGCTACATAGAGTTTGCCAAAAACACATTCCCCCGAGGGATGACGCTTGATGGTTTCAAGGTCGTAATAGATTGTGGTCATGGCGCAGCTTATCGTGTGGCCACTAGCGTACTTCGGGAATTGGGCGCGACGGTGACAGCGATTGGTGTTACCCCAGATGGAACCAATATAAATCTTGGTTGTGGCTCCACAGTTCCCGAACACATGTGTGAAACAGTTCGTGCGGTAAATGCCGATATCGGGTTCGCCCTGGACGGAGACGCGGATAGAGTTGTAATTGCAGACGAAAAGGGACAATTGCTAGATGGAGACCAGATTATGGCTTTGGTGGCTGGTCAAATGCATGGTCGTGGGCAGTTACGTGGCGGTGGGTTGGTAGCGACTCAAATGTCGAATCTAGGATTGGAGCGATACCTGAATAGTATCGACCTCCACCTTGTTCGGACGCGGGTTGGAGATCGTTACGTCATGGAACACATGCGTAAACATGACTACAATCTTGGAGGAGAGCAGTCAGGTCATATTATTCTGGCAGATCATACAACGACGGGCGACGGCTTGATTGCAGCGCTTACGGTACTTTCCTTGCTAGGAGAGTTGGAGAAAACAGCGAGCGAAGCCTGCCGCGTTTTTACGCCCTTTCCGCAGGTGCTGCGCAATGTGGCCTACAAAAGTCGGGATGTGCTCGATCGTGATGAAATTCGCTCCTTGATTGCCGCAGCGGAGCGGCGGCTGGCGGGCTCCGGTCGCTTGCTGGTACGTAGATCTGGGACTGAGAAAAAGATTCGTATCATGGCCGAGGGGGAAGATGAGGGCCTTGTGCACGATGTTATTAATGAGATAGCAGGCGCCATTGAGCAACATGCTGGTTAGGCGGAAAACATTTCGGAACAATCAATTATGAATGGGCGTGTCCTCGTGGTTGCCGGTTCGGATTCAGGTGGGGGTGCAGGCATACAGGCCGATATTAAGACTGTTACGGCCTTAGGTGGTTATGCAGCAACAGCCGTGACCGCATTAACCGCGCAAAACACAAAGGGTGTGTCCGCTATTCAGGATTTGCCAGCAGATTTTGTCGCTAAACAAATTACCGTAGTGCTAGACGATATAGGGGCTGATGTAATTAAGACCGGAATGCTACATAGAGCTGAATTGATCCAGGTTGTGTCAGATGTTTTAGCCCGATACTTGGGTGATATGGATTTGTTGGTGGATCCGGTTATGTATGCTAAGGGCGGTTCACCACTGTTGGAGGAGAGTGCTGTACAGGCGCTGATTTCCAGGCTAGTGCCGTTAGCTGCCTTAATTACACCGAACTTGCCTGAGGCCGGAAAATTGCTTGGAGCTGAGGTTCGTACTGTAGAAGATATGCACGTGGCCGTAGGCGATTTGTTGGCATTGGGTCCTAAGGCAGTACTTTTGAAAGGTGGACACCTTGATGGCGACGAGATAACTGATTTACTTGCCACCGAGGATGGTGTTGAAATGTTTAGTTCGCGGCGAGTTGCTACCCGTCACACTCACGGCACCGGTTGTACTTTAGCCTCTGCAATTGCGGTCGGGGTTGCTCAGGGTATGTCGGTTCAGTCGTCAGTGGTGCGCGCTAGGGACTATGTTCTTGGCGCTATTCGAACCGCACCTTGTTATGGCGCTGGCCATGGTCCGATAAATCACAACTACCAGCTCTGAGGTTGAGGGGCATGAGAAATTTTTTGGAGTGGCACTGTGGTACTGACGACTCTTTTGAATGTAAATAATATTGTGCGGCTTTTGCCCGTTGAGGCTCAATCCCTAAACATAAAACGGAAATGAAACCGAGCGTCTGCCCGGCGAACCCCAATTTTGCGTCTGGTCCTTGTACCAAACGTCCTGGATGGTCGCCGACTGTATTGAATGAAGCCCTCGTGGGTCGTTCGCATCGTTCGGTAGCTGCTAAGCAAAGAATTCAACAAGTTCTTGAGCTTAGTCGGGATTTACTCCTCCTACCCGATGACTATCGGGTCGCTGTGACGCCTGCTTCCGACACAGGTGCGTTTGAAATGGCTATGTGGTCGATGTTGGGTCCACGTGGGGTGGATCTGTTGGTATGGGAGAGTTTTGGTGCAGGGTGGGCTAAAGATATCGTCAATCAGTTGCTGCTTCACGATATTCGTGTGTTCAAGGCGGATTACGGTTCTCTCCCGGATCTTGAGCAGGCTGATTTTGCCCGCGATGTTGTTTTCACGTGGAATGGCACGACTTCAGGAGTTTGTATTCCGGACGGGAAATGGATTGCGCCAGACCGCCAGGGCCTTACTTTTTGTGATGCAACTTCGGCAGCTTTTGCTATGCCTTTGCCTTGGGATCGGCTCGACGTGGTTACCTACTCTTGGCAAAAAGTACTGGGTGGTGAAGGCCAACACGGGATTTTAATTTTAAGTCCCCGGGCGGCCGAGCGACTTGAGACTTATACTCCAACCTGGCCATTGCCAAAGATTTTTCGTATGACCAGGGGCAGAGAGCTTATAGAGGAATTTTTTTCTGGCGAGACCATCAATACCCCATCAATGTTATGTGTGGAGGATATTTTAGACGCCTTGCGTTGGGCAGTATCGATAGGTGGGCACGAAGCATTGATAAGTCGTAGCAGAGCAAACCTAGCGGCAATAGCCGATTGGTTGGTAGATTGTTCTTGGGCGTCATTTTTGGTTGAGAATCCGGCAATTCGTTCCTCTACATCTGTATGTCTGAAAATTGTAGATCCGTGGTTTGTGACTTTAATCCCTGAAGAGAAAAGAAGTGTTGTTAAATCTATGTGCGGGTTGTTAGAGATAGAAGGAGCCGCGTACGACATTAATGGTCACCGTGATGCCCCGCCTGGGTTACGGTTGTGGGCGGGTGCGACTGTTGAAAGTGCGGATCTAGAGGCATTATTTCCCTGGCTTGATTGGGCGTTTGATGACATCAAAGCGAGACACACCTAGAGGCGAACTAGGGATATTCGGCTATTCTGAGAGCGATCCATGAACAAGGTTTTAATATCTGACGCACTTAGTGGTAAAGCAGTCGAGGTTTTTCGCGGCCGTGGCATCGATGTGGATGTCAGTGTTGGTCTGGGTCCGGAAGATTTGATGGCACGCATAGATGGATACGACGGGCTTGCCGTCAGGTCCTCCACGCAAGTTACTGCGGAAG
>CAJWOI010000072.1 GCA_913044255.1 uncultured Alphaproteobacteria bacterium | reverse complement strand
GTTCCTGCCGCCTTTGAGGACGTCATCGCCTGCGCCGCCTTCGAGAATGTCGTCGCCCCTGCCACCGTCGAGGGTATCATCGCCCCCGCGCCCTCGGAGAGTGTCATCGCCATCCTGACCTGAAAGGGAGTCATCGCCACTTCCGCCAGAGAAAGTCTGGTCACCCTGAAATCCCTTTAACGTAATCCCATCCTGTTGGGCATCAGTCGCCAGGTTGGTCAAGACGCTCTCGAGCGTGTCCCCAGAACCAAGGGTAAGCGCTTGCCCGTCGAGCGTGATATTGGTGGTACCCAACTGGTCCGGCGTCACACCTTCGATACGGAGCGAATTGCCGGTCCCGCCATCGATCAACGTGTCACCGTCGACCTCTGTGATCGAGAACTCGTCAATATTAAGATTTGTAAATCCTTGGAGCTCAATTGTGTCCTGTGACGGGTCGAAGTCCGTGATTATATCGTGGCCTGAGACAGCAAAGTTCTGAACGAACGTGTCACTACCTTCTCCACCTGTGAGAAAGTCATTGGCCCCGCCACCAATGAGGGTGTCGTCACCGGTGCCGCCGTCGAGACGGTCAATACCCCTGCCGCCGTCCAAGAGGTCATCGCCTGCCCCGCCTTCCAGGGTATCTTTGTTCCTCATACCAAACAGGGAGTCATCGCCGTCACCGCCAACGAGGTAGTCGTGCCCCATTTGGCCTAGGAGCGTGTCATCACCCGCACCACCTTCCAGGGTGTCATTCTTAAGGCCGCCGCTGAGGAGAACATTGCCCTCCGCCAAATCGCCAACAATACTCTCGAGATCGCGGCCACTGGGACCAACGGTGAGCTTCCCCCCATCGATCGTGATATTGCCAACCCCCAACTGGTCCGGGGTCACACCTTCAACCAGCACTGTACTGGCACCACTGAAACCAATCACCGTGCCACCGTCGGCACTTGTGACTGAGATCTCAGAAAAACCCTGGTTGCCGCTAAATCCCTGCAGATCAATCGTGTCTTTTGAGGGATTGAAGTCTGAGATCGTGCCCTTGCCTGGCGCACTAAAGTCCTGGACAAAACTAGCCATTGTTGAATCCTCCCCAACAAAATAGTTCTCTAATAAACGTCACTCTACATATTCCACCGCCTTCTCGCGGGCGATTGTTTTTGTCTTGATCTAGAGCAACCGGGAATTATTGTAATGCAACTCAGTTCAACTTCCCAGTGCTAATACCGGCAGAAAGCCAACGATTCTGTGACCGCCGTCACACTAATTCTATAGTCGATAATAACGAATAGTTGCCTGAACTTAACTTAGATCAGCAATCAAATATACTTTTGTAGCTAGAATACTGCTATTGCTGAGGCAGGGGTCTTTAGACCCTTTTTAATGACCATGCCTCGATAATTATTGCTTTTTCTCCTTATCGCCCTGTGCTACCCCGCACAGGGCGAGTTTTTTTTGAGTGCCGACCAGCTACTCCGTATACTTGGCTATGGAAATATGAAGTCACCTATTGGCCAAAATACTTTTTGTTAGGTCTAAAAAAGACATAAATACATGGATATTCGCTTGCTGAGATCTGGGGCGTTAGGCGTAATTGCTATCGCTCGGCAATTCGGTGTCCGTATTACCGCGGACGCCATTGAAGCTGCGCTTGCGCAAGGGAATATCAAGAGCCCGAAGGATCTTGAGAAGACTTTTGCTGGGGTCGGCGTCGTGGCGCAGTTCAGACGTGTAAAATCCAAAAATCTTCAAGACAAACTTTATTACTATCCCTGCGTTGCACTGTTTAATGACGGCACTGCCAGGATTGTTGTAAATCCAGTAAAAAATGAAAGTGAACCACCCGCATTTATTTGCATCGATCCACTGGATCCGAACTCAACTGTTGAAACTCTAACGGAAGTTGATTTTCTAGGAGCATGGACTGGTCTAATTATTTTAGTCTCAAAGCGTACCGGTCTTATGGCTCAGGATCGATTTTTTGAATGGCGTTGGTTTGTACCTGAATTATTGCGACATAAGTGGCTATTAGCCATCACCGCATTAACATCTGTAATAATACATTTAATAGGCCTAGCTCCAATTGTTTTCATTCAAATTTCATTTGATAAAGTTTTGGGCTATGGCGCTATCTCTACACTGTACATACTGGCAACTGGAGTAGTCCTAGCAATTATATTCGGGGGAGTACTGAATTTTTCACGTGATTACATCATTAATTTTATTGCTACGTCGGTTGAAGCGAGACTATCCGGCGATTTGTTCGACAAATTATTAGCACTGCCGGCTCAGACCTTTCAAACAACTCCTGCCAGCGAACTGGAAGGTACGTTACAAACGGCATCAAGCTTTCGAATGTTCATATCTCGGCAGGTCTTGACCAATCTTTTTGATGCGGTCGGTATTTTGATCTTTGTGCCAATCTTGTTCGGTTACAGTCCAACACTGGCACTCATTGCCATAGGTTTCGCCGCTTCAACTGGCCTCATCTCGCTATTCGTAAAATTGCGAGAGCGCGATTTGGTTAAAGAAATTGGTGAGGCGGAAGGCGCCAAAGTCCGCTCTATGCGGGAGAGCATTACCGGTATTGAAACCATCAAGACATTTTCACTCGAAGATAAACAACGTAGAGATTGGCGCCAAATTTCAGCGCAAGCTATTCACCGCAACACCAAAAGGACTCTTCTGAATAATATATTAGGAAGCATTAGTTCTACGCTGCAGCAATCTATGACAATTTGCCTCATTTTTGTCGGTGTAATTTTGGTCATGGGTGGAAATCTTTCCGCTGGTGCAATTATTGCTTGCAGCATGTTGGGTGGAAAGATCGCTGGCCCGATACGGCAATTAATCACCTTTTTTGCAGATTTAGATGGAATTAATCGCAGCTTAGAATTGGCTGGAAAGACTTGGAACGGCCCCACCGAGCGCGGCTCACTTGGTGCCCAGCATGTGGTTACGGGTCAAATTGTATTACGGGATGTCACGATCAATTTCGAAAATAAAAAAGCACTTGATACAGTATCTTTAACCATTCCAGCACGCAGTAAAATCGCAGTTGTCGGAGCATCGGCCTCGGGAAAGTCTACTCTGCTCCGAATGTTTCAGGGATTGTTATATCCCAATTCTGGCATTATGGAAGTTGATGGAGAAAATGTTAGAAGCCTAGATATAAGCAACTACCGCAACCAAATAGCCATGGTTGATACCCATTCAGTATTTTTTACTGGCACGATTGAAGAGAATTTACGAATTGTAAAACCAAATATAAGCGATCGTGAACTTGAGGAGGCTCTCCATCTATCTGGATTTTCCCGCATGGTTAAGAATTTTCCTGATGGGCTAAGTACGGAAATAAATCAGTTTGGCGCCCCGCTTTCTGAAGGCAATAGAATAGCCCTCTCTATTGCGAGAAACCTTATTTCACGACCGCGCATCCTGCTTTTAGATGAAGCATTGGCGAGTTTAGATAAATCATCCCAGGTATGGTTATTTGAAAATCTTAAAGAAATAACTCGAGGCCGTACCTTAATTTTGGCAACACATGATTTGCGATACACAGCGAACTTCGACTCCATAATTGTTTTGGAATCTGGACGTCTGGCCGGGCAGGGAACGCACCTGGAACTACTAAAAAACTGCGACGCTTATAAAGATTTATGGCAGTTAGATAGATCACTTACTCGCATTGCCATGACAGAAGAGGCTACTGCCACAATGGGAGACCTGCCAAATGCAAGATGAGCGCCCACTTGCGGCCGGCGAGTATCTTTTTCGGGAAGGCGAGAGCGCAGATTATGGCTACGTAGTAAAAAGTGGCCGAATAGCGATTGTAAAGTCTGGGCTTGACGGCGAAAGAGTTCTCGCGGAGTTGGGGCCTGGCAGCTTATTTGGAGAAATGGCACTCATCGATGGCAATCCCCGTAGCGCCGCTGCTCGTGCCTCGGAGCAAAGCGTACTTACCGAAATACGTGCAGAAACATTTAATGACTATATTCGCAGTAATCCAGACGCTGCTCGCCGGATTATGCAAACGCTGGTGGGGCAAATTAGAACTGCAAATAAGGAATTAGCTTACGCCATCACTAATAAGGAATCTAATGTACGCGTTAGCGAAGCAGGATTACTAGATACAAAGCATGGCGATAATGAAATAGAAGATACCGACGCTATTTATAATAGGCCACCATCTCGCTTGGTTGTTTACAGTTTGATTTTGGTTCTAGGTTTGCTAGTCGGTTCCATTTTATTCACTTCTTTTACTCATGTTGACACTGTTGTTTCAGCTCGTGGCAAGTTCACAACAAAGACACCGAACATCTCTGTTCAAGCCAGCTCCAGCTCAGTAATTTCCGCACTGATGGTAGAGAGAGGCCAAACCGTGACAGAAGGCCAGGTTGTTGCTGTGCTTGATGACACTACTGCCCGTACAACCCTTCAGAGCAATACCGATAAATTGCAAGCTGTAAAAAATAGACTTTCTAGACTTTGGCTAGAAAGTGAAGTTCTGAATTTTGATAAGCCTTTGCCTGACAAGGGAGGTCTTGATCCCTTGAACTACGATATTTTGACAAAGCGCGTAGGCGAATATCGCGGAAAAGTTAGGTCCTTCGCATCTAAAATGAATAAATTGAAACAAGAATTGGATGGTACGGTTGAAACCGTGAACATTATTGGAAGACAGAAAGAGCTTAAGCTGGAACTCGAGGGTGTACAGGAGAGACTTTATGATAAGAGGGCTACCTCACTTTTGAATTATCTGACGGCAGTCGAGGCGACGCTAAACGCTGAACAAAGACTTCTTGATGCACAAAACAATTTTAGGAAATTCGAAGCAGAATTAGATTCTATTGAGGCTGAAGAAAAAGCGTTCATAGCTCAATGGACTTCGTCCCTTGCGGAAAGTATAGCCAAGGATGAAGAAATTAGAATGCAGCTCTCTCAAGAACGTATTTTGCTCCAACAGGCTGTTGAAAACATTGAGGTGCGATCACCTGCCCACGGTATCGTGCTCGATCTACCCCTCGTTGCGGTAGGCTCAATCGTTCGAGAGGGCGACGAAATCTTAACTCTTGTACAAACAAATCAGCCATTAGCCCTAGAAGCAGATATTGATCCAAAAGACATTAGTGATGCGAAAATCGGAATGCCGGTCTCCGTCAAGTTAGATGCCTTACCATTCCAAAAATTTGGTGACCTAGAGGGCAAGCTAGTTTTCCTTTCTCAGGATACCTTTAGTGAATCGTTAGGTGGAGAGAAAGGGACGTTTTATAGAGGGAGGATCGATATACCAGGCGAAGAATTGAAAAGTTTGCCTCCTGATTTTCAGCTTACCCAAGGAATGCTGGCAAATGCTGATATTAAAGTTGGCAAACGCCGAGTTATAACTTACTTCACGTTTCCTATTATCCGCGCGTTCGAAGATGCTTTTCGTGAACCTGACTAAGTATATAAAATTTTTGAGTCAATCCGACTGTTCAACAAAACTGATCTACGCAAATGCTGTTGGGCTAGGCGGTATCTCTCTCGGCAATATTTAAGGTTGCGGAGATAACAGCGACCAGATCCAATTTTTCCTTAAAATCAGCCCGGAAAACGGGCGGAAAGTCGATCCTGCCATGCACAAAGCCTGTTACATGGCCACGGCGTTGCTAGCCTCAAGGTCAGTTAACAGCATGTAATTTTCTGACACCACCTCGTCATCGGAATATTGCGTGTCGTCGGACTCCGCGAGGAACCAGGCACTGCCGGGCGGGAACGCGGTGGAGGTTCCACTGGTCGCATTCATGAGCTCCTCTATCGTACCGCTGCCAGGGCCAACCACAATTGCAAACCAATTTCCGGAGGCGGCGACGTCCGGCGTCATCGCGACATAGTCAAAAATTCCGGCAGTGATGTCGTCAGAGACATGTTCCTCAAAATCACCCCCTTGAAGACCTGTGTACTTCACCAGCATGTCTTTGACGTGTTTCATTGCATCCATTTCGTTCACGTAGCGCGCACCGATATTCTCGACCAGTGTTTGCACCTCTTCTTCGGTAGCAGTTCGGAGATCAAGAGTGGTCCCCTGCAGAGCCATCCTTGTGGCATCCGTAATCACAATACCGTCATCGGGATGATGGTTCTCATCGAGTGACTGCAGAAAGGTCGCCATATTTTTCAGATACTCATCGTTCAGGTCTGTGCGATCGACATCGGCGATATCCTGCAGGAAGGTCTTGCCCGATACCACATCCTCTGCCGTCGCCGTACCGAGAACGACCCCACCCACCTTGAAAGTGATGTCGTCACCGTTGAGGTATCGGAATTGCCCGTTTTCGTCGGTAAGTCCCGTCAACCCCGACGTCGTGAAATACTCCAGGCCCTCGACCACTCCATCGACTATGGCCGCAACCGAATAAGTCATTGGGGTGTCATGTTCTGCAGAATTTTTGTTGGCAAAAGCCAAATAAAGGAAGCCGGTGTTCCCGGCCTCTGGGGTAAAAGCCACATCCGACTTTGCTCTTACAAACTCTGGGTCGTCGCGTAAATCATACCCCTCCAGAAAGCCGTCAGAGGTATACTCCCATCTAACCAGTCGGGTGTTCGTACTATCTTTCCCGACGTCCCAATCAACCCTTTCATCGCCATTTGCTTTAAAGGTCGTCAGGTTGACATGCCTGAAAAGTTGGGGGTTTGTCGCGGTGTTTCCGTCATTATCATCTTGACCACCGCTGACCCAAGTAATCCCGACATCGGGCTTTGGGATGCCATTGACCACGGTCGTTCCTTGGGCATCGAGAAAATTGAAAAGGCCAACGCCAATATCCCCGCTGAGAGCGCTTGTACCTTCATAAAAATAGAACCAGTTGCCGAGGCCATCATTCGGATCATACGTAATAGATTGACCCACCTCGAGGGGCGTAGTGAAGATCGAGACCGACTTGTAGTTAACGTGAAGAAGATCGGTTGTCGGGTTGAGGTTGACACCATCTTCCAGTCCATCAAAGACTGCCGTTGTGAAATTCAACGCGCCTTCGTTTGTCAATCCGGCAAACGAATTCCCGGCTTCGTCGACCAAAGCGCCAGATGAGATCTTCACATAGTAGCCAGTATTTTCTGAAAGATCAGAAGATGGATTAATTGTGACGGTTGTCCCTGAAATAGTCACATCGGACGTAACTTCTATATCTCCTTGTTTCTTGAAGAGTCTAATGAGGCCGCCATCGTCGAATACAGCCTCCGAAAATGTAATGACGACGTTGTCGGACGCTGTGACAGAGTATTCGTTGTCTGCCGGCGAAAACGAACTCACCGTTGGGTCGCCGTCGTTATCATCATCGGTAATCGTCAATATACCAGTTGCATCACTGATGGACCCAGCCGATGCATTCGATAGTGTCAGGGTTGCAGTCTCGTTGCTCTCGTCAGTAGTGTCTGCCAGCACCGCAACGTTGAAGGTCTGGGTGGTTACCCCGGCGGCAAAGGTGAGCGTACCGTTGGTTTCCGTGTAGTCCGCACCCGCCGTCGCCGTGCCATCGGAACTCGCGAAGTCCACCGTAGTCTCGCCCGTAGTATCGCCGGCTCTGGTGACTGTGAAAGTCGCGTTCGCGGCACTCTCGCCATCGGTCGTCACATCGTCGATCGTGAACGCCGGGGCACCGTCGTCATCAGTAATGGTCAGGATCCCGGTAGCATCGCTGATCGAAGCATTGGTTGCGTTCGACAGCGTCAGGGTCGCCGTCTCGTTGTCCTCGTCAGTGCTGTCGGCCAGTATCGGCACGTTGAAAGTCTTAGTGGTTTCCCCGGCGGCAAAGGTGAGCGTACCGCTGGTTTCCGTGTAGTCCACACCCTCCGTCGCCGTGCCATTAGAGCTTGCGTAGTCCACCGTTACCGTCTGGCCCGAAGCCGCTGACAAGGTCACGGTAAAGGTGGCGTTGGCCGCATTCTCATTATCTGTCGCCACGTCATCGATCGAAAGCGATGGTGCACTGTCATCGTCGGTAATCGTCAGCGTGCCAGTGGCGTCATTGATTGAGGCATTCGATGCGTTCGACAGCGTCAGGGTCGCCGTCTCATTGCTCTCATCGGTAGTATCTGCCAGCACCGGAACGGTGAAGGTCTGGGTGGTTTCCCCGGCGGCAAAGGTGAGCGTACCGCTGGTTATCGTGTAGTCCGCACCCGCCGTCGCTGTGCCGTTGGAGCTTTCGTAGTCCACCGTGACCGTCTGGCCCGAAGCCGCCGACAAAGTCGCAGTGAAGGTGGCATTGGCGGCACTCTCATCCGTTGTCGTCACGTCGTTGATCGAAAGCGACGGCGTGTTGTCATCATCGATAATGGTCGCTGTAGCGGAGCCTCCGAGTATCGAGGCATTCGACGGGTTCGACACCGTAAGAAAAAACGTCTCACCGGTTTCGTCAAAAGCGTCGTCGAGGATGCTAACGCGTACCTCTTTGGTGATCTCTCCCGGTGCAAAGGTTAGCGTGCCACTGGTTGCCGTGTAATCCTCACCCGCCGTCGCGGTACCATCCGAAGTCGCAAAATCGACCGTCGACGTCAAGTCGATCCGCCCTCCCCGAGTGACCGTGAAAGAAATTGTCCCGGCCGATTCCGCCACCTCAAAATTCTGCGTTTGGTCGTAGTTGAAATCGACTACAGTGGGGAGCAAAGGTATAAACTCATCGCCTCGAGAATCTGTCTGTTCTTCAGCAAGTTCAGGAACATAACCGTTGGGCGTGCCTACGAAACGAAGAGGAACAATATCAGGCTGAAAGTCTACGTTCACAAGCTTCAGCTCGTCGTACTCCCCGGAAAACCGGAACCACTCCTTTACCGCCTGTTCGTAGACATTTAGTCCCTCTTCCTCCAGAGACACATTTCCCTCGGTTCCAGACCCCACTTGAATAGAATCCTCTTGGAGCAACGGGCCGTCTGACGACAACACGCCCTCACCAAGTGCCTCCCGGATCATCTGCTGCACACGGAACTCCGCCTCTTGCGAAGAAACCCCTTCGCGCAGAGCCAGCTGAAAAATCTTGTCAGCAACCTCTACAAACGCCCCCCACACTCCGGGGCCAGGTTCAATAGGTTTCGGGATGCGCTCGATGACATCCAAGTCCGCAAGGCTGATCAGGTTTACAGCGTCCGTGACCGCAGCGATCACATCCGTGTTATCACCTTCACTACTTTCCACCTCTGCCAACGTTTGCAGCGGAGCTGCTTCATCACTCTCAGCAACAACAATCCGCGTTTCCGAGGGAATCTCTCCCGCTTGTGCAAATTCTTCAGGCGTGGCGGGACCCGCCAAACGTGTCACATCAGAGCCAGAAACGAACGAACTACCGTCTGTCGTATACAGATCCGGCGCGTGTTCACGTGTGAAATAGCCCCTTACCAGAACCGAATACTCTTCGCCGAACAACAACAGGTCCGGACCAAAGCGCTCATAAGACGCCAGCAAAACAAAGCCGCCTCCGGGGATAAACAGGGGCAACTCTGACACCGTCGCATCGACGACGTTGGAATTCAGCGCTTCTAGTTGAGCCGACGAGCCTCCAGCAAGCGGTTCAGATGTGAGTTCTTGTGAGTCCATGGGCGCTACTACGTGCTGTTCAACATTACTCAAATGGGCCGGAACATAAATAATGGCATGTAACCGAGATTATGGCACTTTTTTCTGCATTTTTGCACCAGTTAACCTAGATCAAGATGGCAGGCACTAATTGGGATTGGGATTATCAAATCCGTGGTGCCCTGGAAAGCAGATCATTACGTGTACGGCGACGGAGCCTCGGTGCAGGTTGCACCTAAGATGGTGGATCCCCCCATCACTCGAGGATCTTCCAGTACCTCCCCCTGTTACCATTCAGTCTGGCAGCCCCGCCGTGCGAAGGCCTTCCTGATGGTGCTCGATGTCACGAATTTCCCTGAAGGGTAGGCCGTGCATATAACCAGTGATGGTGAAGTCCGGCTTCAGGCGCAGAACCTCCGCCGTGTGCAATCTCGCCTGCCCGTCGGATTCGAGTCGCGCATAGCAGGCGGCCATCTCGGCGTTGTGACCGTAGCGGAGTACAGGAGCCTTCTCGAATGCCTCGATTGCATCCGCGTATAGTTT